>DATKNH010000106.1 GCA_035541455.1 Syntrophorhabdales bacterium | reverse complement strand
GGGGGCCGCGACCTGAGCCGCCGGCAGGTTGCCCGCCGACAACGCGGCAAAAACGACACCAAGCATTAGACATAAGAAAACTCGTTTCATGGTACCCTCCTTGGTTTTTTCCCGTCCCCACGTGAGTCCCAGCAAAGCAGGTGCCACAAGCGTGGCTCATGGACGGGAGTATCCCAAGTCATCGATTATAGAACAGCTTTGTAGAACCAGCAGGCCACACCCTGCTTTTGCAGAGGATACTGGAGTTATCATACCTGTAAAGAGACTCGACACGATGCAATGTAAAATAAGGTTCAGTTGCATTAATAGAAATAAAGCTTGATTAAGGTTGATTAACTGAGGATCGTTAAGTTCCCCGACATGTCCCGTGCACAACGCACCCTGAGGCCACATAAAGAATGGATAACACCACGTACTTGTCCCTACTCTCCCTGATTTGGATTGCAACTTGAACCGACACTGGCACTGGCAACGAAATAGATAAATTCTAGCGTGATGGATGCACGCGGTCTTTGCGCGAACGTGTGGTGTGGGTAACACTCATGAAAAGGTTTCAGCGGGTTCCAGGTTTGCTTCTGATAATCTCTTGCGCGGGCATCTTGCCAGCCACTCCGGGAATCTGGCCGATTTCGTTATCGTGGATAAATCTCTCTAGCTCTTCACGTCTCACGCAGACTTTCCGTGCTGACAGCTTTACCACTGAAATCTTTCCCTGTTTAGCCCACTTCCACATGGTCACATGGGAGATACCCAAAATCCGTCTGACTTCCTTCAGGGGCAAGAGTTGCGGTATCATGTCGCTAAAGGACACTCTGCTTTCTCCCTTTGTCGCGCGTCCGAGGCGATGGTACACCTTCATGCCGAGCGAAGCCTTCCGGCATTGTACAGCGAACTATCCGTAGGCTCTCGTCGTTGAGGAACTCCGAGAGGATGTCACACAATCTTTTGACTATTGCCTCCTCTGCGGCATCGATGTTGTTCACACCCCCAAACTCGGCACAGAGCATACCCAGGGTGGCGCCCTCTGCGTCGTACCAGCCCTTGGCATCGATCTCCCGGGTTAAGAAAGAGAGCACGGACGCAACTTTTCCGGCCGTTCCGGCTGAGGCACACCCCGAGACGTTCAGAAGGACCAGCAGGAAAGACTTCCTGGTTCTCGAGGCCCTTCTCAGTTCCCGGTCGATGAGCTCGTGAAACTCCGCCTCAGGGTATATGGGGACGCCTGTCTGTAGTTGTGTGTCTACCACTCCACAAGACTGTTTTCCCTGCAAAAAGGATCTCATCCACACACTCGATCGGTCTTACGCGCGTGTTCTCGGCTCGCGTCCGCCTCAACACGAGGCTCCGGACTAGGAGACACGGGCTTGGTTGAGGCTGGCACGAGCCTCGTACCGGTGGCTCTCTTCAGTAGGAGATAGAGATTGTCGGTTACAGTGAAGGCCGCATCTTCGCAGCCCAAACTCGGTAAAAACTTCTTTCTGCGCACAGCGCTGAACAAACGCACGATCATCCCTTACACAAAAGTCTGTGGCCGAAAAACATGCTTGTCAAGGGTAAACGCCACTCCCTTATTGCCGAGTAAACCGTCATTTCCATCATCTTCTCTTCTTTCCCTCTCCTGAGGTTAAGACACATTTCATACTTGAGGATCTTGTTATGTTCATCTGCAACAAGAAAAACAATAACGCACAGACCCACGGTGTCGTGAAATCAATTGTTTTCACGAGCGACCCCGGTACCACGCCGATAACGGTGGGAACAGCCGCGACACTCGGGTTCCGACCCATTTCTTTGAGGACGGGAGGACCGAACCGAGCCAGATGTCAGTCGATATCTCGACGCCCCGTATCCAGGAGATGAACGCGGCGCACCAGGCGTGCGTCACGCTCTGCAACAGTTCCGGAGTCTGTCCCCAAAACCCCTTCTCTCAGGTGCCCATAGAAGCGGAGAAGGATTGCACGGGATATGCCCTCTTCTCCCGTGAGATCCCCCTTCTGTGCAGGCCGTCATGCTGCGCGACCCGAGCCCTCTTTCGCCGTGAAGCGCCTGCGTTGTCGTATCCAACCACTCACCATTGCCATGTAAAATTTTGGACGAAGAGGAGGGATAGTGATGTGCTCTATTGCAGCTTGCTATATTCCAGTTCATGATTGAACTGGACGAGGAAATGACACTATATATCCTCCTTATCGGCAGCTATGCATTCCAGCAAGCAATCCAAGGAGGGGTCATGAGAGGTCCACGGCGAAGGATGATGAGAATGCCAAAAGAGTGTACGTTATTAGTAACCGTAGACATAGGTGTGGGAAGTAACAATCCACCCTTTCAGAGACGGCAATGGCAGGGTTTCACGTCTGCTGCTTCTTCTCCAGTGCTACCATCTCGGCTACGAGGTAGGAAGATATATTAGCCTTGAACGACTCATCGAGGAGAGTAAGGAACGGTACTATGAAACCCTGGAGCAAAGCTCCGTTTGGTGGCATGAGGGAAAGAATGATGCGTGGCCCTATATCAACTATGTCCTTTACACCGTGAAAAACGCCTGCCGCGAATTTGAGGCGCGGCTTGGTGATACAAAAAGCCCTCGGGGCGCGAAGACAGAACTGATCATCGCAGCAATCAATCGTTGCGCTGATCAGTTTACGCTGAGCGATCTGGAGCGCGTCACTCCGGGTATCAGTCGAGACATGTTGCGCAAAGTCCTCAAGGACCTTCAAAGAGATAGGCGGATCGAATGCCTGGGACGGGGGCCTGGGGCACCGTGGAGAAAGAGGGTAATAAAAAAGAAAGAGGGTAAAAGAGAGGGTAACAGAGACTTTGGTTGAATCGTCGCCATCAGTAAAGAGGATGCGACAAATGCCGTTCGGTGGATGCCTGTTAACCCCTGAATAGATTCATTATCGGCTTGGCGATCAGCATTATCGCTCGTAATGTCTGATCGAATTGAGAAGATGACCGTCCTCACTTCCAGCTTACTATACGGAAGTTGGACTGAGGATGAGGGAGAAAAAGCATGGACAAGTACTCTCTGTTAAGGACATGTTTAAGGTGCGAACCGAAACATCTTAACAGGAGGATAACGCCCATGCTTAAGAAGCAGTATAGCAGACAGGTCCAGAAACGCAAGAGGATCGGGAACCGTACCCTGGTGATCGGCATGGACATTGGCAGCGCGTTCAACGCGGCCTGTTTCATGGACAAGGAAGGAAACGTACTGGGGCGCTACCCGAAGATCTACAATTCGCGGAAGGGGTTCAACTTCTTTCACGCAATGGTCGAACAGACAAAACGGAAACACAAGCTCACGCGTGTGTTCATCGGCATGGAGCCCACCGGCCACTACTGGCGGAAGATCGCCTTTTTCGCCAAGCAAGGTTGCATTCTTATTCCCCTACTAATGAACTACTGATCTCGAGTCACAACAGCCACCATTGCTGTGGGAAAGGGGTACTCCAGCATCTCGGATACGAGTGCCACGCCGAATGATGACGGAAATCTGTCGGTCGACGAGGGAACGCTTCTCGAAGCGTTTTGCATTTACATCCTCTACCATTCTGTTACAATGAACCTTAGAGTCGCCGTTTACTAAGGGGAGGTGCAATGATGAGAGGAAGCATCGTCTTACTATGTGCAACGATTCTGGGCATGGGAGCCTTTTTGCCGGGGATGGCCCTTTCGCTGGACTATCCAACAAAACCGGTTGAGCTTGTCGTACCCTATACGGCGGGCAGTTCACTCGATGTAGTTAGCCGCCTCATTGCTGAAATAGCACCCACGTATATGCCGCAGCCTATAGTTGTAGTTAATAAACCGGGCGCGGGAGGAAGCCTGGCTGCCGCAGAAGTCATCCAGGCAAAGCCGGATGGCTACAAGCTGAACATTCAGGGCAACATGTTCTTTGCGACAACCGTAAAGACCCAGAAAGTCCCCTTCAACCCGGATGATCTGGTCCCCATCGCCAATTTCATGGAATGGAGACTGGGGTTGATTGTCAGGCAGGATTCCCCATGGAAGACCTTGGGCGATCTGCTCGCCTATGCGAAGAAAAACCCCGGCGAGCTGAAGTGGTCTCATCTGGGCAGGGGAATTCCGCCCACTATCATTCTCATGAGCGTGTTCAAGAAGGCCGGCGTCCAAACAATTGACGTGCCGTACAAGGGCAACCCTGAAGCCTTTGCAGCTCTGCTCGGCCGCCATGTTGATGCATGCAGCATGGGTATGGCGGTTATCAAAGATCAGGCAAAGGCCGGCAATGTCCGTTACCTGGTATTCTATTCAGACCATAGATATAGCGACGAACCGAACGTGCCATGCCTGCAGGAACTCGGGTTCAGCGAGGCCGCAAAACTTATGACCTTCGGGGCTATATGGGTTCACAAGAATACGCCGGAGGCCATAAAGAGCTACCTTTTTAACGTCTGCAAGAAAATCTATGATGATCCGCGGTTCAAGAAACTCCCCGATATGGGCGGCGAGGACCCCCGCTGGGGCGGACCGGACTTCGTAAAGCAAAAAGTCAAGGATATGGAAGAGGCGGGTATCCCTGTTTTGAAGGAACTCGGCCTTTACACGGGCAAGTAAGGACAGCATCGTGTCAGTACCGGCAAGCCCATCGTCCTGATCACTTTAGAAGTTTGTCTAAAGTTTGCAGTCGTACTGTCTCGGGCGCACGAGCAAAGGCTGCCGGTGCTTGAAATGCAGATGACTCTCGTGTTGTAATCTGAAGCTACGCGAGGAGAATAGTTGTGGCGATTGAGAAATTAGACAAAAAACGGTGCACCGGATGCGGGATCTGTTTTTCTGCTTGTCCGCAGGATGTGTTCCGCATGGACGGCAAGATCAATAAGGCGGTGATTACGTACCCCGAGGACTGCGTAGCATGTTGGAGCTGCGAAATGTTCTGCCCGGCTCGCTGCATCAAGGTGTCTGAATCCCGGCCATTGAAATTACCTTCACCGTACTGAGAGAACGGGGTCACGGGACATGGGTCAAGGGTCAGGCGAAAACCGGATCGCTTCCGCCTTGTGACTGGGCGCAAGAGGCATCACAAGATTTCGTGACTTTTTGCTAAAAGCTGACTGTTGACCGCCGACAGCTCACAGGCTGATTTGGTGATTCGCCAGTCTTGAGGAGAAACAAAGTGGCACCGCTTGATAAAATTGGTGATGTGATGAACACCGATGTCCTTGTCATAGGCGGGGGCATAAGCGGCCTGTTAGCGGCCATCAAAGCGAAGGCAACTGCGAAAGATGTCCTGGTCGTAGATAAAGGCGGCATAGGATGGTCAGGCCAGGTACCTCTTTCGGGAGGCGATTGCGCCCTCGTTACACCTCAAGAAGCGGAAGATTACTTCACATGGCTTGTCCGGGTAGGTAATTTCCTGAACAATCAGGAGTGGACGAGCGCCTTTGCGCAGAATATGTATGCGTGCATCAGAGAAGCTGCAAAAATGGGGCTTCCCTTCTGGATGTCTGACGGAGAGATCATTACGGTTCCTTTTCACAAGAAATACCGGGCTACGCATTTTTCGCCGGTAAAACTTATGATCAAACTGAAGCAAAGTGCCACCAGGAAACAAATCAGGACTCTCGATAAAATATTTATCTCTGATTTGATTAAGAAGGACAGCAGGGCAATCGGTGCCATAGGCTTCGGCCTGGTAGATGGCAAGACATATATCATCAAAGCTCGATCTGTGGTCATCGCAAATGGTTCATGCCGCTACTACGCTCAGAGGCACTTCTCGGTGAACACGGGCGAAGGTGTGGCAATGGCGTATCGCGCCGGGGCTCATTTGATGAATGCAGAGTTTGCCAACACCTACACCTTTGGATTCAGAGGCGACATCAGGCGGCGCACCCCACTCTATCTCTTTTTTGAGAATGCACCGGGTGAGCGGTTCGTTGAGCGATACTACCCGGAAGTTAAGACGGGCGTGAAGGCAGGACAGGAATTCCTCGACTTTTATCGGATAGCCGATGCCATGACCAGGGAGGTGGAGGCTGGCAGAGGGCCTATTTATATAAACTTCAGAAAGCTCACCGAAGAAGAAAGAGCTGTCGCGCTTCAAAGCGAGACACTTCCGGCGCGGTTCCAGCCTGCCGGCAGGGGAGATCTGCTGAAGGCGATACGGGAAAAGCTCGGATTAGATCCTGACAAGGAACGCATCGAGGTAGAACTTCAGTTCGTCGGCGGCCAGGGTCCCATAAAAATAGACCTGGAGTGCAGAACAACAGTGGATGGCCTCTGGGCCGTGGGAGACGCGGGTTCTCTGGGATCGGGTTTTACCGGCGCCCGGGCATCCGGTACTTTCGGTGGATTCAGTATAGCCTTTGCCACGGTAAGCGGACTCAAGGGCGGCGAAAGCGTTGGGAAGTATGCTGCGGCTGCTGAGCCGGTAGAAATTGACACGAACGAAGTACAAAGGTTGAAAGAAAAGATGCTCAGGCCCCTAGGACGTCACGGCGGCGGCAACGTCAACGACGTAATCTACCGCATTCACGAGGCAATGATACCCGTGAAATACAATCTCCACAGGGAGGATGGGCGCTTACGGGAGGCACTGCGCAAGGTGGATACGGCGAGGGAGAGCCTGCGCGAGGTCGGAGCTGCAGATTTTCATCACTTGTGCCGCTACCACCAGGCTGAAAGCATGGCCCTGGCTGCAGGTTGGACGCTGAGCGCTGCCTTGATGCGCCAGGAAACCCGCGGCACACAGCACCGCCAGGATTATCCGGACAGAGACGACAAGAACTGGCTGAAATGGATCCTGATCAAGGAAGAAGAGGGCAGATCGAAATTCTTCACAGAGCCTGTGCCTCTTGAGAAATATCCACTCAAGCCTCAGACATGAGTGACTTCACCATGGAACTAAACAGAAACCGGGAGGGAGAACAATGCATAAACAGACTCGTTGCATGCTGAAACTATTTTTTGTGATGATGCTCCTGGTCATGTCCCTGTGGGCTGCGGAATCTCTTGCAGCAGATGCCTATCCGACTCAGCCTATTACAATGGTCTGTGGTTGGGCTGCCGGCAGTATGCATGACACACTGATACGGGTACTCTCGAGGGCTGCAGAAAAAGAATTGGGTCAGCCCATCGTGAACGAGAACAAGCCAGGCGCTGGCGGTGTAATCGCAAAATCCTACGTTCTTAAAGCGAAACCCGATGGCTACACGCTAGGTACCACGGTTACGGCGACCTATATCGTGCAGCCGCAGATACGAAAGGTGCCTTACGATCCATTCAAGGACGTCGTGGACATCATGACGTACGGCGAGTACAACAACGGGATCGTTGTTCGTAGCAATTCACCATGGAACACCTGGGAGGATGTGATCGCGTATGCGAAGGCAAATCCCGGTAAATTCACCTATGGTCACCCGGGTTATGGCATGATGCCGCATATCACGATGGAACACATTGCCATGGTTGAAGGTATAAAATGGCAGCAGGTCCCTTTCAAAAATGGGCCGGAAGCAGTGAACGCGTGCCTTGGCGGGCACATTGATTCAGCCACTGCCGGCTCTTCCGATCTCATCCCGTTGGTCAAGGCAGGAAAAATGAAAATGCTGATCATCATAAGCGGTAATCACTGGTCAGCAACGCCGAAGGTTCCGACGATAGTTGATAAGGGCCACGATTTCTACCTGCTTTCCTACATGGGTATTTACGGCCCGAAAGGCCTGCCGGACCCGATCCGCGACAAGCTGGACAAGGTGTTCAAGAATGCTATGAAGGATCGCACGTTTCAAGACATGCTCAAACAGTACACTATCGACGAAGCCTACATGAGCGGCAAGGACTATGCTGAGAAGTGGAAGAAACTGTACGCCCCTATGGGCAAGCTGGTCAATCAGCTCGGGCTGGTCGAGAAATAGGTTTCCAGAACTACGCGGTAGCCGATAAACCTCTGGCGTGACAGGTGCCATAGATGAAAAAGTTGCTCCTCGCAGATGGACTGCTCTGGGTCCTCCTCGGCATAGGAATGTGCCTTGGATCGATCCAATTGAAACTGGGAACTTTCCATACCCCGGGCGCCGGATTCCTGCCCTTCTTTGCGGGAGCGTCGCTAGCGCTGTTCGGTCTGATCCTCGTGTGCTCCACTCTTATTTCTCAGGCAAAAGAAGGGGAGGCTGCGAGAGATTTGGGACGTCTGACGAAACGCCGCTGGAAACGCTTCCTCAATCCGTCGCTGACGGTGGCAATTCTGGTCGGCTATATCCTACTGCTTGAGCCTCTCGGATTTCTGCTCACTACCTTTGTCTGTCTCTTGCTCTTATTCAAGCTGGCCGAACCGAAAAAGTGGCTTACACCCTTACTCTTGTCGGGTAGCACCGCAATACTGAGCTACCTTCTCTTTTCGGTGTGGCTGCAATGCCAGCTTCCTAAAGGCCTGCTGAAATTCTGGTGAGGTGATTTGGGTGTCCGGCTTCTTTGACAATCTTGCGATGGGTTGCCACGTAGCCTTAAGCATCGGTAACCTAGCTTACTGCTTCCTCGGAGTATTAATCGGAACGCTCATCGGGGTGCTGCCGGGAATCGGTCCTGTGGGAACCATATCTCTTCTTCTCCCTGTGACGTTCGGGATCAGCCCCACTTCTGCCATTATCATGCTGGCCGGAATTTATTACGGAGCACAATACGGTGGCTCCACTACCTCCATTCTGGTGAATATTCCCGGGGAGGCGACGTCGGTCATTACCTGCCTTGACGGCTACCAGATGGCTCGCCACGGGAGAGCGGGCCCGGCCCTCGGCATAGCTGCATTCGGCTCTTTTATCGCCGGGACCATCGGTACGATAATCGTGATGCTCGTCGCAGTTCCTTTATCGGCCGTTGCGCTTAAGTTCGGTCCACCCGAATATTTTTCCCTCATCATTCTGTCGCTTGCCATACTGAGCTATCTCGCCCATGGCTCGCTCGTCAAAGCAGTCATCATGGCAATACTAGGCGTCAGCTTGAGCCAGATAGGCATTGATGGTGTCACGGGACGCACGCGATTCACGTTCGGTATACTGGACCTTCAGGACGGACTGGGCCTGGTGCCTGTTGTCATGGGCCTCTTTGGTGTGGCCGAGGTCCTGGAGAATCTCGAAGAGTCACTAAACATCGATGTATTTAAAACGAAAATCAAGAATCTTCTCCCCAACCTCAGAGATTGGGCTGAGTCGATCGGTGCGATCATCAGGGGATCGTTTCTCGGCTTTTTTTTAGGCATACTGCCCGGGGGCGGCGCAATCATGTCGACCTTTGTCTCGTATGCCCTGGAAAAGAAACTTTCCAAGCATCCGGAGAAGTTTGGCACCGGTGTGATCGCGGGCGTGGCAGGGCCTGAATCGGCCAACAACGCCGCAAGCTCCGGGGCATTTATACCTCTCTTCACCTTAGGCTTTCCTTCGAACGCCATCACGGCTCTTCTTCTTGGCGCGCTCATGATCCACGGCGTACAGCCAGGACCAACGCTTATAGAGAAACACCCGGACATTTTCTGGGGCACTATCATCAGCATGTACATTGGAAATATATTGCTCGTGGTCTTGAATCTTCCATTGATCGGGCTCTGGGTACGAATATTGAAAGTCCCTTACAAGATTCTCTTCCCCTTACTGCTCCTCCTCTGCATTATCGGTTCTTACAGCACCAATAACAGCAAGTTTGACGTGCTGATCATGCTCATCTTCGGCGTCATAGGGTATTCCTTCAGAAAATTCGACTACGAGCTTGCTCCACTGGTAATAGCCTTTGTGCTGGGGCCGATACTGGAGACCTCCCTGCGACAATCACTCCTCATATCGAAAGGAAGTATTTCAATATTCTTTATGCGACCGATCTCGGTGGCGTGTTTGATTATAGGCGCGGCAGTCTTGCTGTTGCCCGTAGCACTGCGACAGAGCAGGAGGCTGAGGGAAAAGATTACCTGATTACGGTGAGCAGTGAGCCGTAAGCAGTAGATACAAAGAGTGCACAAATTCTGGAGAAAGGTGAATAAACATGGCTGAAGACTGGATGGACAAAGTTTCCAAACCACAATATCGGGTGAAAGCGGAGAAAGATGTATTCATAACTGCCAGGGACGGTGTGCGGTTGGCTGCTGACGTCTATCGTCCGCATGCAGACGGGAAATTCCCAGCCCTCTTTTCAGTTTCGCCCTACGGAAAAGATGTTCAAAAGTTCAAGTCGCCGAGAGGGCCATTGAGCCCGGTCCGCGGCAATGGCGGCCAGGAAGCCGGCGACACTGAATTTTTTGTCTCGCGAGGATACGTGCACGTGATTGTTGACTCCCGCGGTTCAGGGAATTCGGAAGGGGAATACCCGTTCTACGGATTGCAGGAACATGAGGATGGCTACGACGTGATCGAATGGATCGCAGCGCAGCCCTGGTGCGATGGGAACGTGGGAATGCTGGGAATGTCCTATTTCGGGATTATACAGTTTCTCATTGCGGGACAGAACCCTCCTCACCTGAAGGCCATATTTCCTTACGAAGCGTCTACCGACAGGTATCGTCACCAGTTTTACCATGGCGGCATAATGAATATGTTTTACATGCAGTGGTGGGGACACGTGGCCGTGGGCGCAGGATTGCCGCGGTCCTTGCGAGAACAACCGGAAGAGATGAATAACGTGGTGAAGGAACTGATGCGGAAAGAGGAGGTTCAGATTTATGTGCCGCTGCATGATGCGTTAAAGTACCCTGAAAAAAATCCGCCCCTTTTCGAAGGTCTAGTCCACCCTCTTGACGGTCCCTATCACTGGGAAGTCTCGCCATACACGAAGTTCGACCGCATCAACATCCCCACGTATATTGTCTGCCGCTGGAGCGGATGGCCCATCCATCTCCCCGGAGCTTTTGCCGCGTTCAACGGGATCAATACGACAAAGAAACTGATGATTAACGAGACCGAATATACAAGCGGGCCGATTCGTCCCTGGACCGACGACCACGACGTAATACTGCGTTGGTACGATCACTGGCTGAAGGGAAACGATACCGGGATCATGGACGAGCCCCCCATAAAGCTCTTCATCAAAGGGAAGAACGAGTGGCGCTACGAGCATGAGTGGCCGCTGGCGCGCACTCAATGGACAAAGCTCCACTTACGGGAGGACGGAGTATTAAGCGAAGAGCCTCCGAGGAAGGACGAAGGTGCTGACGCGTTTGTGAACAAGCCCTACCCGCTTCCCCGCGATGTGATCCCCGGAATCAGGTACAGCACGCCACCTTTCAAGAAAGATACTGAGGTGACGGGACCCATGGCGCTCTATCTGTCGGCCGCGCTCGATCAGGCTGATGCCACATGGATCGTTACCCTCAACGACATGGGGCCTGACGGTTCAAGCCAGCTGGTAACCAAGGGCTGGCTCAGGGCTTCGCACAGGGCGCTCGACGATAAGAAGTCGAAGCCTTACCAACCGTATCATCCGCATACCGTGAGTGTCCCGGTGGAGTTGGGGAAGATTTACGAATATGCAATTGAGATTCGTGAGGCGTCAAATGTGTTTAAGGAGGGGCACAAGATTGAGCTCGTTATCAAAGGTCAGGACACCCATTGGGAGGACCCGATCTGGTTTCACCTTTGCAATCTCAAAGAAACGACGCATACCGTATATCACACCACAGAGCACCAGTCATACCTGTTGCTCCCGGTGATACCTTAGGGAGAGAGTCGAAAACCAAACCTCGATTTAGGGGCTGCAAATACCTTTTGCAGGAGTGCACGAAAGAGTCTTCTGTGAGGGAATTCATAAGCAGAATCCTTGACGAGAGTTACAATCGTTGCTACAGTCTACAAAGTCATGAGTTGAATATGAATTGTTCACAGGAGGACAGAAACAGGAGCAAGTGTAAGGCCGGATAGTTTGTGCTACCAAAAAAAGGGGGGTGCAACATGAGGAAGAGAGCTTTGTTGGTAGCGGCTACCTTTCTGTTCGTTCTTTTCACGTACTCAGTAACAGACGCAGCACAACCTATCAAGCTTAAGTTTGCCAATTTCTTCCCTCCCACACATAAGCATTCGACGCTTTTTGAAAAATTCTGCGAGGACATCAAGAGCCGGACCGGCGGGCGGGTAGAGGTCTCCTATTATCCCGGGGGCACGCTCTTGACCGCTCCGAAAGTGGCTGCTGGCGTGGCAACCGGCATAGCCGATATCGGCCTCTCCAACTGCGGCTATACCAGGGGACGTTTTCCTGTTATGGAGATAATGGAATTACCACTCGGGTACCCCAGCAGTTATATAGGCACGTATGCGGCAACCGATTTCTATGAAAAGTTCAAACCGAAAGAGTGGGACGCTTACCATCCCCTCATGTTCGTCACGGGTGCACCGGTCATCATAATGACTGTCAACAAGCCAGTGCGGACTCTCGAGGATCTGAAAGGCCTGAAGATAAGAGGCACAGGAAGAGTCGGGGATCTCCTTAAAGGGCTTGGCGCTACGCCCGTCCCGATTGAGATGGCGGATATGTACGAGTCACTCAGGAGAGGCATGCTCGATGGCACCTTCACTGCTGCAGAAGCGATCAAGGGGTGGAAATTGGGTGAATTGGTGAAGTACGCAACGACCTGCTGGCAGGTCGGCACCTCTTACACATTCTATGTCGCTATGAATAAAGATAAATGGAACGCCCTGCCGGCCGATATCAAGAAGATCTTCGATGAGACCTCGAAAGATTACAGGTACAAATTTGCACTTCAGTGGAACGACGTGGATATTGAAGGCATAGAAGTCCTCAAGAGTCAGGGCGGTCAGACGATTACGCTTTCAGATACTGAGGCTGTAAAATGGGTGAATGCGGCGCAGCCGGTGATTACGGAGTTCAAGAAGGACTTCGTGTCCAAGGGAGTCAAGGAGCCGGAGGTTGATAGCTGGCTGGCCTTCCTGAAGGAGCGCATCGAGTACTGGAAGGCCCAGGAAAAGGCCCAGAAGATACCGACGGCATATCAGTATTAGCGCGCATCCATCTTTTATCAGTCTGCGCCGCCTTTTGCGCTGTGGCTGCGGATCACAAACGGGAAAGGCGAACTTTTCAGGACAGTTTGGGTCTCTCCATTTCAAACCTGTCGCTCGTCCGGCAATAGAACTGCGCTCCTCCCAGCCGTCCGACATGTTTCAGTTTTGAGACGTCGATGTGCGTACCGGTACAGAGTTCGTCCCGGATATGAAATCGCACCACCTCACCGATAACAAGAGAATGGCCTTCCGGCTCCTCACCGAATTCAAGAACCTGCCGTAGCTCGCATTCGAGGTTCAGAGGTGATTCAGCAACGCGCGGGGATTTGACGATATCACTCCGTACCGGTGTCAATCGTACCTCTGCAAACTCGTCCTCCTCCGGGGCATATTCGGCAGAGGTCTGGTTCATGGCCTCCGCCAGACTTTCATCGACGATGTTGACTACAAAATCTCTTGAACTCTCTATATTTCTGATGGTGTCCTTTTTTTGGCCGCCCTTTTTCCGTCCAATAGCGATACAAACCATCGGAGGCTTCACTGATACCGCTGTGAAGAAACTGAATGGCGCAAGGTTATACACACCGTGAGCGTCCACCGTGGAAACCCAGGCAATCGGTCTCGGCATGATAAAAGCAGTGATGAGGTCATGCATATCGTGTCGGGTTTTCACTGCTGCGGGATCAATAGTCATTCGTTGACACCTCCGTGGAATGTAGTATGATGTGGCGGCTGAAGCAGGGTCGCGGTGGAATGAAAGATATCAGGTGCAAGCCGAGGCAGGTGCTTTTTTACCCTTATATCCCCAGGGTTAAGAATATCTGCCATTGATCAAGAATCACGCCGCTGTGCAGACCGATCCATTCCTCTCCGTTTTTCTCAAGCAGCGCTTCTACGAGCTCGGCAAGGCTCTCAAGCTGTCGTTCATCACCGGGGATGCTGCCAACGGGAACGCCCAGGAGAGACGCGGCCTCCTTGATTCTCGACTTTGTTTTAGGTAGTTCATCCGGGTGGCCCATACTGATGATCCTCCCATCTATACCTCGCTTGCATAAGAATCAATTGTAGCAGGATGAGAGAAGTAGTCAAGAAAATTGTTTCTAAGGAGAAACAAGGAACGGGAACGCCTCTTGTTGACATCCATTATAAAGGGTATACTTTGTAAACGAGATGGATTTGAAGGTGGCTACCAGACCCTTACCAACCTAATTCTGTGAGGATATACCCTGCAGGAGGCAACTGTTATGAATAACCTGACTACCACATCAGCCGGCGTTTTAACAAAAACGATAATTGTCACCCTATTTCTTTTAGTAGCAGCTTTATGTATTGTGCCTGTTAGCGCAGATGCTCAAAGCGCGGAACAGCCGGTTGCGCAGTGCACAGCGGCCCAACAGGCAGCGCAAAATGCAGCGCAACAAGCAGTTGCTCAGTGTACAACGTCCCAACAACTAGCTCAGCAAGCAGCGGCTCAGCAAGCGCCTCAAAGCGCAGCACAGGAGGCGTCGGCTCAATGCCAGGCAGCCCTCAAGGCAGCTCAAGGCGCAGCACAAGACGCATCGGCTCAATGTGTAGCTGCTCAGGAAGCAGCGCAGAAAGCAGCAACGGAACAGGCAGCAGCACAGTACCTGCTGCTTCAACAAGCGGCGGCTCAACAGTTAGCAATTCAGCAGGCAGCAGCACAGAAGGCAGCAGCACAGCAGCTGGCAATTCAGCAGGCAGCAGCCCAACAGGCTCTGGCGCAGCAGCTGGCAGCGCAACAAGCAGCAGCGCAAGAGCTCTCAGCGCAACAAGCTGCTGCTGCGCGGACAATTAACAATGAGGTGAACACGGGTGGGCTCCCTCAGGCGCCACCCCCCACAATGCCTCCCGTACGCTCCCCGCAGTGACAGACGCTTAAAGCGGAAAACGGGAACCTTGCGCTATTGTATAGATCCGTTTGAGTGAGTGAAATTTTCGGGAAAGCTTTTGCTTCTTGATCTACTTCTTGCACCACCCGGAAGAAGGCTTCAGGCAGGATGATCCATCAACCCAGGTGGCGCCGGAGAGATCCATGTACATAAGGTTCGATCGACCTAACTTGGCACGAAAGAGGTTAGCTCCCGCCAGACTTGTACTGATCAGGACAGCATTGGATAAATTAGCCCCCTCCAGATTTGCGCCTGCCAGGTATGAATCGGTCAGGTTTGCTCCCGATAGATTGGCTCCTGCGAGATCTGCACCGCCCAATTTCATGTGGATGAGCACTGCTCCTGAAAGGTCACAATCGACGCAGCTGCCCGTTTTCATCAGTCGTTGAAGGTCCTCGGAATTGAACGCGTAAGAGGTCTCAAAACAGACGATCACCGAGGAAACAAGGATTAACGCAAACAGGATAATATTCTTCATCACGTCACCATCAGGTAATCATCTGCTAAGGGGGGATACTGATCCACCGGCACCGGGTTAGCCTTGCTAAATCTGGGTCCTCTCCATGCTTTTCCATCACTGTCAATGAACACCACTTCTCCCAGGTCATTTTCCATGACTGCAAGACTTCGTGGCACTTCGGTCCAATACTGGAGCGTCGAACCTTTGTGTTTCCATCGTGCCATGGTACGTCTCTGCTCGGACGTGCCGTAAGGGCTTAGCCCGCTGGCTTGCGATTCGTTTGGTTTGTCCTTGTTCATGGGTGCTCCTTTATTCTAACGATCATAGAGTAAAAGGCAAGCTGAGCCTGCGCTCATCAACTTCACAACTCCACTCCACCCAGTAAAACTGCTGATATTACCGTACCTACGAGGACGGCAAGTATAAAGACCAGCCCCGCCAACACTACATAGAAGACGCGTCTCATGATTTCCCTCTCGTCACTTAAGCGCTCGTGATTTACCCGTCAGATATACACGGTCCAGCTCGCAGCCCTCTCCCTCACACAAGCACCTGTCCCACCTCTTGGGATCAGTTCGGTAATTCGCCTGCTTCTGCCTGAAGCTCATGTGCGCCCACTCATCACAGTCATTTGCCTTTTGCTCGTTCACTGATTCCCGAGCATCCTCTTCGTGGCGAAACATCTCGCTCTGACCACTCGCCGCTATGCGAGCAGTACCCTGTACCTGACGTCTTTCTCTGACCCAGTTCACCACGACGGACAGGGAGACGATAAACACCACAATAATCAGTGATATGGGTATCCTTTTTGGCATAACTCCGTACGTCCTATGGAGTATAGCCAAAGAGTAGCTATACGTGAATCAAATAGCAATAAGTCAAGCGGATATTTCTGATGGGTCGAAGGATTTAACCCTGTCGGCTATGCCACGGTGAGTCGTATGATTCGCAGGATTACGCCCGCTGCTCAAAGATGATTGCTACAGCTCATGCACAACAGGGGGCCACGCACGCGGTGCCGATTCAGCCCTCGGCTGATTGAGAGCTTTCTTGATGGCTGCAAGAAGCTCCTGCTCGTTTATGGGCTTCAAGACTGGTCCGAATGATCCGGTATCCACGGCTCCCCGCGTTCTTAGTTGATCTGAGTTGGCGGTGACGTAGATCACCGGACAGCGGGATTGCGCCCTGATTGCTTCCGCGGCCTGGATGCCGTTCATGGGCCCTTTTAGCTGAATATCCATCAGAATAACATCGGGACCATGGGCCAGAGCGCTTGCGATGGCATCCTTGCCGGAAGCGACAGGCCCGATCGGCTCATACCCGAATTGGTAAACCATATGACGGATGCCTTCACCTGTAATGTATTCGTCCTCCACGATCAGTATACGCTCGTACCCCATTGCAACCTCCTCATACTGTGACTTGCGACAGGAGTAGTACGCTGATGCGTCAATGAAGGAATCGATCTTGTAACGTGATTGCCGCATCTCTCGAATCCTGTCTTTCGCGTGCGCCGGAGAGATGCAAGGACCGCTGCCGTGGAATGGTGAAGCATGCCTCTGCATCACCCGGCAGCCCTGCGACCGTATCCCTTTCGGACTTAGGCCAGTGGCTTTGCGTCCCATCCTTTAGGATGGTTTGCCCTTATCAGGTATTTCATTATCGTTTCCAATGCAAACAAACTTAACGGGTCAAACGGCTATGCCCCATTAACGAAGGCGAACTATCGCATATGGCGGAACCTGCCGGATCACTGTTTCCCTCGCTGCCCCGCTCCGAGCGGTTGGAAGCGTGCTGATACCAAGCTCAATTTCGATGGATATCGAGGCGCCGAGGAGGAGTGGACCGACGGCGTACTATGAAGTACGTCGAGGTATCACGACGACGAAGGGAACGAAGATAGGCGCAAAATTCAGCCCACCTTCAGGCGAAGAATTCGTGCGAACACTTAGGGCAACTGAAGCACCCCCTACTACCCTTCGCTACCTTCATCGCTATAAAACAGTTGGGACACCAGAGGAAATCTGTTGCGGGCACGTCCTCACGTGCATCCCTTGAGCTCTCCTCGCTCAGGCCATGGCCGGCTACCAGCTTCAGGCTATTGAAATAATCACCCAGCTCCGTGTAATACGTGCTCATTACAGGCTTGAGACGGAGCGCCGAGTGGTAGTCCCGGACCGCCCGCTCGTAGTCGCCATGTGGGATTGAGTTGTGTCGCGATACTGTACGCATCTATCGCTTCCTCGTAGTAGGCCGATTCTGTCATGCGACGGCCAACATCTACCCAGTCGGAAGCGCCCAAACCGCCTACCTTGGGTTGCAGGCTATATATTGCGGAGGAAACAATAAATCCGAGGATCCCGTACACAAGCAGTGCACCTATATTCGGTCGCACGCTTTCCCTGGAGATAATTGAAAGTCCATAGCGGGTTGATTCGAAGGTCGGGGCTGCAATTATTGACTTGAGCCCGACAAAAGAGGCAACGCCGTTGATCTTACCGCTGTTACCGCCACCGTAATCTATGAGGCAGAGTGCGCTTATCACTATGAGATACAAAATAAGGAGAACAGCTATCCTTTTCTGTAACCGGGACATCTCACCCTCT
This sequence comes from Syntrophorhabdales bacterium, assembly GCA_035541455.1. Lineage (NCBI taxonomy): Bacteria > Pseudomonadati > Thermodesulfobacteriota > Syntrophorhabdia > Syntrophorhabdales > Syntrophorhabdales bacterium. The sequence goes on along the minus strand of DATKNH010000106.1, from coordinate 5,194 downwards.
CTGCTACCCGCAAGTATAACGAGAATGAAAAAGTGTGTCAATTTTTTGATTGCGCTCCTCCGCCTGCAAAAAACAATTGTGTAAAGCTCGGAAATTGTGAAGAATATAGAAGTCCAAACAGCGCCACAGGTCGGAACGTGCGGCACTGCCTGAGCTCACTTCGCCCTATCGAAGGGGTCAAGGAGGAACTTCATTGGCGGAAAAGCGTTTTGCGTCCCTCCCTTTTTTTTACGGCTGGATTATCGTTCTGCTCGGTCTTCTCGGTATGGCTGCATGGACAGGAATCCGCACCACGTTTGCGGTCTTTTATGCGGCCCTGCTTGACGAGTTCGGATGGAGCCGCGGCGCTGCGGCCGGCGTTCAGTCGGTTTCCTACATCATCTACCTGATATTGGCGCCTATCACGGGAGGTCTTATCGACAGATTCGGACCGCGGCGCGTTATACTTCCCGGAATAGCCATCATGTGCGGCGGGCTCGTTCTTTGCCGCTCTATCGGGACTCTTTTCCAGTTCTACCTCTTCTTCGGGATTATAGTTGCCACTGGCGTCACTGCGGTCAGCATCGCCGCATACTCACCTCTCCTGGCCCACTGGTTCGAAAAGAAGCGAGGGGTCGCTGTGGGTTTTGCCGTATCAGGAATGGGACTGGGGACATTCCTGCTGGTGCCGCTGACGCAATATTTTATTTCTCTGTGGGGCTGGAGGACGTCCTTCGTGGCCCTGTCATCTCTCTTCTTCATCGTTCTCTTTCCTTCGATGCTCATTTTTCTCCGACATAGACCTGCAGATCTCGGCCTCTTTCCTGACGGATCGGTTGTCGGGCAGCCCCCAAAGAAACGAACCGTACAGGTTGTAGACCCAGTCTGGGCTGCTACCGACTGGACGGTCAAACGGATATTCAAGACCGGCCGTTACTGGGCGGTGCTTGTATTCGCCTTCCTGAGCATCACGCCTGTGTATCTCATGGTCACTCACTCGGTGAGGTTTCTCATCGACAAAGGCATCGAACGCATGGCCGCAGCCTTTTTCCTGGCGATAGTCGGCGTCGTGTCATTGATCGCCAGAATATTCTGGGGTTGGCTTTCCGATCGTATAGGACGGGAACCGACGTTCACAGCAGGCGCGATTGTTCTTACGATGGCATCATGCTCTCTTATTCTGCTCGACTCAACAGGCACCAGGAATCTCGCCTATGTCTTCAGCCTTCTGCTCGGAATCGGGTGGGGCTGCACCGCCCCGATGTTCATCTCAGTAGCAGCCGATCTTTTTCAGGGCAAACGCTTCGGCCTGATCTACGGCATACTGGAAGGAGTCATCGGTGCCGGGTGCGCATTCGGAGCCTGGTTTGGCGGCTTTATTTATGACAGGACCCACAGCTACCAACTGGCATTTCTCCTCTGTGCTGTTTTCGCGTTTGCATCAAGTATCATAGTCTGGCTGGCGGCACCGAGGAAAGTGAGAAAGATGGTGAAGGTAACGACAACTTAAGGGCACGGGTACTGACTTAAAAACAGGTTATGCGCAATGGTGCGATATTTTCAGGAGGTACGATGAAGAAGAGATCATGCAACCTGCTGTTAGCCATTCTTGTGATCGTCACGATCACCACAGGCGGTTTGTGTGCCGCCCCTGCTACGAAGATCCTGACGATACTTCATGTGAATGACTATCACGGCAGGGTAAATCCCTCGATAGACAAAACGATTGATGCGGATAATCCGGTGGGCGGAGCCGCGTATCTCGCCGCAATGATAAAAAGGGAGAGGACCCGGAATCCCGGCGGCACAGTGCTACTGGCTGCGGGTGATATGTTCCAGGGAAGCCCTGTCTCCAACCTTGCGTACGGCGCCCCGGTGATGCACATCATGAACGAGTTGAAGTTCGACGCCATGGCCCTTGGCAACCATGAGTTTGATTGGGGAGTGGGTGTGTTGGAACGACTACGCCGCGAAGCTCACTTTCCCTTTTTGGCTGCAAACATTGTCGATCCCCATGGAAACCTGTTGCCCGGTATGAAGCGGTACGTAATCCTCCGGAAAGGGCAGACAAAAGTAGCGGTCATAGGGGTCACTACTCCGGAGACACGGTACACCACAAAACCGGATAACGTGAAAAACCTGACGTTTTTGAGTCCTGAAAATGTATTGCCCGGACTGATCAATGATGTGAAACAGCGGGGAGCGACGATCATCATTGTGCTCTCGCATCTCGGGCTGGACGCGGATAAGAAAGTTGCCTCAACCGTTCCGGGCATCGATGCCATCGTTGGCGGACACAGCCACACCGTAATCCATAAGCCACTGAAGACGGAGAACGGCACGGTCATCCTGCAGACCGGCGCCTACGGCGTGTATCTCGGCGTGCTGGAACTCATCGTTGATAAGGCGACAAGTAAAGCCGTCGGCTACACCGAGGCGAGCGGCCTCAAAGTTGTGTCTGCCGGAGCGCATGACGCATCAGACAGAAGGGCTGCGCTGATCGCGAAGAAATATAACGACCGGGTCAAGGACAAATTCTCCGCAGTCGTGGGAACAGCATCGGCCGACCTCACAACTACACGAACCGGCGAATCCAATCTGGGCAATCTCGTAGCAGACGCGATGCGAGCAGCCGCAGGATGCCAGATTGCCTTTGAGAATAGCGGCGGTATCAGGGCAAATATTCCTGCCGGAAAAATCACGATGGAGGAAGTGTTCACCGCATTCCCGTTTGACAATGTGCTCATCTCTATGACGCTGACCGGAGAACAGGTGCGCACAGCGCTGGAGCAGGGCGGCACAGGCGATTTCGGTGTCATGCAGGTCTCCGGCATTGCAGTCACCTATGACCTCAAGAGACCGGCAGGCCAGCGTGTAGTGAAAGCGGAAGTTAACGGAAAGCCGCTCGATGCGACTGCATCGTACACAGTGGTCACGAATGATTTCCTGGCTGCGGGTGGCGACAAGATGGCTGCTCTTACTCAAGGAAAGAATATCGCGTACGGGGACACCCTCTTAGATGCCCTGGTAGAGTACCTGAAAGAACATTCTCCCGTCTCTCCTCAAGTGGAAGGAAGAATCAGTTTCGCCCAGTGACAGACCGCTTCCCTCTTCTGTCTATATCGTTATCGCGATCTTAAAAGCTTCCCAGACGGCGTCTTTTATTTTACGTGGTGCAACACAATCGCCGATGACATAGACTTCCTTGATGAACTCACGTACTGCAAGCACCAGATCGTTCACAGGTTGACGCCCGATACAAAGTACCAGAAGATCGGCCTCGCAACGTTCCTCTCCTTGAGGAGTATCGATTAATAGGGCGCTGGTCGCGACCTCTTTCACCCTGCTACCGACGTAAAGCTTCACGCCGTGGTGAGTGAGCAGGTCGAGAAGCATCATTCTGTTCGCCTCGAAAAGATCGGTGGCAACCGCGGCGAGCACTTCCACAAGCGTGACCGACCAACCCTTCTTCGCAAGGTAGAGAGCCGTCTCGCAGCCGACGGATCCGCCTCCTACCACGCAGGCGTTTCTCCCCGGTGGAACTTCATCCCGATACACGTCTTCTGGCGTGGCATAGCGTCCTGTGCTCAAGCCTTTAATGTCAGCTTCGCAGAGAGGACTTGAGCCCGTTGCAATGAAGAGAACATCCGGCTGGTCGGTTGCGAGCATCTCCGGCGTAGCCTCAGTCCGGAGTCTGACCTGTATGTTGTCCAATCTTTCAAGTTGACCTGTCTGAAACATGAACAGGCGTGCAATATCCTTTTTGAAATCAGCCTTACCTGCGATATGAAGAATGCCGCCAAGACGATCGCTCTTTTCATAGAGTGTAACGGAGTGGCCCCTCAGGGCTGCTACCCGGGCAGCCTCCATGCCGGCAATGCCTCCGCCAACAACAGCAACTCTCTTTCGAACCATTGCGGGGCGCAGCTCCAGACGTTCTTCATCCCCGCATTGCGGATTGACCGCGCAGCTCAGGGCCTTTCGGGTCCGCAGCCGTGCAAAGCATTCGTGGCAACCGATACAGGGGCGGATCTCCGTCTCTTCTCCTTTCCGCGCTTTCGAGGCGAAATCCGGGTCAGCAAGCAAAGGCCGTCCTAATGCCACAAAGTCGGCCTTTCCCTCCTCGAGTACGCGGTTGGCAAGATCCGGATAGCCGAGTCGTCCCACGGTGATAACCGGAATATGCACATGCGGCCTGATCATGGCGGCCAGATCAACCATGCACCCCGGCGGCTGATATTCTGGAGGATGCGGCCAGTACCAATTCTCGAAACAACCGGCATCCACGTGAAGAGCTGACACCCCGGCCTTCTCCAATATCCTGGCGATCTCAATCCCTTCAGCAATCTTTCTTCCGCCGTGAATCTTATGCTCCAGCCCGATCCGGTGAATGATGGGAAAATCGGCGCCTGCGTTCTGATGAATTGCCTTGATAATTGAAAGAACGAAGTGCATCCTTCCCATCAGATCGCCGCCGTATTTGTCTGTTCTCTTGTTCCATAAAGCGGTGGTGAATTGATCCATCAGGTAACCTTCGTGGCCGTGAAGCTCGACCCCGTCAAAGCCGCCCTGCTTGGCGATCAATGCAGCTGTGCCGAATGCCTGTACAAGATCATCCACCTCCGTGGTTGCGAGTTCACGGGCCATGATGTTCGGCCTCCAGAAGAGCGGCCCTCCTGATACGGCTGCGAATTGCGCCCCCCTTCGCGCGAGCTGTTCTGCAAGTGTTCCCGGAAAGACCCTGCCCCAACCAGCCGTCAGCTGCACAAATATCCTGGCCCCGAAATCATGCACTCTTTCTGTCAACTGCAGATAGTTGGGTACTCGCCAGGGAGAGTTAAAAATGATGTTGGGGTTCACACCGTCGATCTCCCACGGTTCGTGCGCAGAACTCACCAGGCTCAAACCGGTGATGATGAGGCCCGTCTCGCCCTTTGCGCGCCTTTCGTAATACGTAATCAACCTGTCGGAAAAGGTGCTTCCGTAACCTATATGGGGCCCCATGGTCCCCATCGGCGCCATTACAATGCGATTCTTCAGTTCAACATTACCGATCCGACCGGGATGAAAAAGATAAGGATACTTGTTCAAGTGCCTCTCACTCCGTTTTAATTTTTGTTGTTCGTGCTCTTCGCGTCCCTCGTCCTTCGCCTGGATCCTTGAACCTTGTTCCTTGCGCCTGTCCTTAATACGGTTGCGTCGCCGATTCCTTCAT
>DATKNH010000105.1 GCA_035541455.1 Syntrophorhabdales bacterium | reverse complement strand
TAGGGCTCGGCGCTATCGCTATAGTTTCGGGTATCGGTATCAAGCTTCTGATCAGCTGCGCCGAACCTGCCATAGACCCTATTCACTGTGATGGGCCGTTTGTAAGCCTAGTGCGATATATACCGTGATACATCGGGGGCCATCCATAAACTGATGTTACGTATACTTGCGGGGAGGTTACGTTTTATTAAGATCTCGACGCCGACGTTTACAATTCTTTACAAAACCCTGCCTGGAAAGCGATGGGAGACGGTTCAGGGATGCACATACTTCATTGTTCAAGCAGGAAGATAGTTCTTTGTAGGATAAAATTTGCCGGGAGCACTTCTGAGGCGGCCAGCCGTCAGGAAGCTTATCTCGGCCTGTGCCTGGTCACACCTGCAAGCCTGTGCTGAGAAGGCCCTCAAGGCCCGTCTGCGACCAGCTGTTTGAGCTTGACTGCGCGTAGGACTTGAGTGCGTTGCTCAGCAGCGCAGCGATGCTCGTCGCGGACGTACTGTCCTGAGATCCACTTGCACCGGCAGATGCAGCGCTCTGCGATTGCTTTCCCAAAGCCTCCAGCAGTGTCTCCGCGAGATCATTTGTAGTAGTGGTGGACTGCGTGGAATTACTCCCGCTTGCCATCCATGCCTCGAACTCGCTCTTACTGATGGAGCCGTCCCCGTTGGTGTCCAGCTTGCTGAAAATGTCGTCCACGCTGGGCCCGCCTTGAGGCATATTCGCCACCACCTTCGCCATCTCATCCTTACTTATCTTCCCGTCACTGTTTGCGTCGGCATTGTTGAACATCCGCTGCCGCATCTCAGCCATGCCTATCTGGCTTAAGATGCTCGATCCACCCACTGCATTAACCATCATCTACCTCCTTTCTTACCTTTTGTTCGAGCTAACCTGAAGCTGGCCGCTGAGCCAGGCACGTTGCAATTATCGGCCTCGTCCCGTAAACTACGCGTAAACACTTCTGCTGGAATGTGAAGAATCTTTGCGCCCAACTTTACAATTCTTTACAAGAAGCGGCACGGAACTGATGTAGAGTTGTAGAGTCCTTGCGCGAGAGGACGTATATGGACCGTGTTCTTGTCATAGACGATGACATGGCTTTGTGTGAGCTGCTGGTGGAGTACCTGGTCCCTGAAGGTTTTCAGGCAGAGAGCGTCCAGGACGGGGAACAGGGTCTGCTGAGAGCCTGTCAAAGCCCGTACGATCTGATCGTACTCGACGTCATGCTGGCTGGTATAAACGGCTTCGAGGTGCTGCGTCAGCTTCGCACCAAGCTCAGCACGCCGGTCGTCATGTTGACGGCACGGGGTGAGGAAGTGGACAGGATTGTCGGATTGGAGATCGGTGCGGATGACTACCTGGCAAAACCCTTCAATCCACGAGAACTGGTAGCCAGGATGCGTGCAATCTTGAGGCGAACCAGGCAGGAGCGTGAAGTACCGGCGCAGGTTGCGTCATCCAAGATGCTTTGCGTCGGTGACGTTGAAATAGATATGGGCACGCGATTGGTGTTCCGGTCCGGTGAAAGGATAGACCTCACGTCTGTCGAATTCAGCCTGCTGGAGATTCTGCTGAGCAGGGCAGGTCAGCTTGTGCCGCGCGAGGAACTGATAAAGACGGTACTGGGCCGCTCGCCCTACCCGTACGATCGCAGCCGCATCAGGTCTTCACGAGAAAGGTTCCACATTTCCAGCGGTACACGAGACGGCGAGAAAACAAAGAAGTCAAACGCACATCGCATGATAAGAGATCACCAAAGATAAGCTGCCCTTGACAGCCCCTCTTGGCACACCTATCTTGCTGACAGGAGGGCGGGGAATCGGCAGGGTATGATCCCTCGCGCCTCTGCGATAGTCTGCTCACCGGTTCGTCCTCCTTCAAAAAAGCAAAAAAATTTGAAGTGGCCTATAGCAAAGGAATTTGTACCGAGAAAGCACCAAGAAGACAAGATCATCTGCATCATCAAAACAGAGCAAAGGAGGACATCCCATGACAACGATCACGACAAAAGACAGCACGCAGATCTACTACAAGGACTGGGGCACGGGTCAACCTGTTGTCTTCAGCCATGGCTGGCCGCTCTCGGCAGATGCGTGGGAAGATCAAATGTTTTTTCTGGCTTCTCGGGGTTATCGCTGCATCGCTCACGACCGCCGCGGCCATGGACGCTCAAGCCAGCCCTGGAACGGCAACGACATGGACACCTACGCCGACGACCTTGCGGAACTGGTTGAAAAACTGGACCTGAAGAATGCCGTCCATGTGGGTCACTCCACTGGAGGCGGCGAGGTAGCGCGCTATATCGGCCGCCACGGCTCGAAGCGCGTGGCCAAGGCGGTGCTGATCGGCGCGGTCACGCCGCTGATGTTGAAGACCGCGGCCAATCCGGGTGGTTTGCCGATGGAGACCTTCGATCAGATCCGGGCTTCGATTCTTGCGGACCGTTCGCAGTTCTGGAAGGATCTCAGCATGCCCTTTTACGGCTACAACCGGCAGGGCGCGAAGGTCTCGGAAGGCGTGCGCGAATCGTTCTGGCTCCAGGGGATGATGGCAGGCATGCCGGCGTCCTACTTCTGCATCAAGGCATTCTCGGAGACGGACTTAACCGAGGACCTGAAGAAGATGGACATGCCGACACTGTTCCTCCACGGTGACGACGATCAGATCGTGCCGATCTCCGACTCTGCCATCATTGCGGCCAAGCTCGTCAAGAACGGGAAGCTGAAGGTCTACAAGGGCGCGCCTCATGGGATGTGCACGACGCATAAGAACGAGGTGAACGAAGACCTCCTCGCGTTCATCAAGGGGTAGGTCAAGAAGCGTCGAGAGTCACGGAGCAAGATACAACTGAGTCCTTTCCGGAGAAAGGGCACCATTGGCACCCGAACCATTCCAAGGGAGGAAAAGAATGATCTCCACACAGGACATCCATTCATGTTTCACATATGACTCACCCTCTTTCAGGAGCAGGCTGCCCCTGAAAACCAGATTCACGATTTTCATCCTCCCATTGCGCCCTCCGGATTGTATTGGGTAGTTCCCGTTCCCGCAGGGGGACTCGTCATCAGCCCTGACGGGAAAAGCGCAACACTGGAAATGAAAAATATCCCTGTCGTTGATCAACCGAGGTGGCCCGCCCTTGACGCCGTGGGCATGCCGGCTACGATGAGTTTCAAGATGACATGGAAAGCGACGGATGAAAAAATCGTCTATGACGATCCGCAGAAACAATTTCGGGTGGAAGGCTATCGCGCTGCATCGCAGCTTGAGGCGCAGGTTGAGGTTCCATCGACAGGCTTCTCGTGGAAATCGGATCCGCTGGAGACATCGAAGGCAAATTTTGCAATCATCGGGGATGAAGTGAATGGACAATACTACAATCCAGTGAGGTAGGACAGTGCCGACATCAGTTGAGAGCCGGCGGGAAGGCAGGGCCGAAGCGACGCGGTGGCGAGTGACACAGGAGTATGTTTCGTCAATGTTCTACTTCTTCAGTCCGGCGGAGGGTAGGGACCAATTATCTCTGAATAATCTGTACACACGCGGGGACATTGGTGGTATAATGCAAGAAACCAGAATTATCCTTCAGGAGGTACAGTGTGGGGACTCTTGGTGGTTTAATTGTGGGCATTCTCGCTTCCCTCTATCTTATTCTTCCACCCGATGTTTTACATCTCAGACTTGCGGCCATGACTATCGGTGATCTCTTGCATCTCCTTGCAGCCGTGGTTGCTATTGTCTCTGGTGTCAGGATCGGTCATTGGGTGGATCAAATTAGAAGAG
>DATKNH010000104.1 GCA_035541455.1 Syntrophorhabdales bacterium | reverse complement strand
AAGACCTTTACCATGGCGAATGTTGTCGAGCGCGTGCAGCGGCCGGCGCTTGTCATATCGCACAACAAGACGCTCGCAGCCCAGCTCTACGCAGAGTTCAAGACTCTCTTTCCGGACAACGCGATACACTTTTTCGTGAGCTACTACGATTATTACCAGCCGGAAGCGTATGTTCCGCCCACGGATACTTATATCGAGAAAGATTCTTCCATCAACGAAGAGATAGACAAGCTCCGTCTCTCTGCGACAAATGCCCTTTTCGAAAGAGAGGACGTACTCATCGTTGCCAGCGTTTCCTGCATCTACGGTCTGGGCTCCCCCGAGGCGTATTATGGCATGCTGGTTCGTGTTGAGGAAGGCGACGAGATCGACCGGAGGGCGCTCTTTGACAAGCTGATCCAGTGTCAGTACGAGAGAAATGAGATGGATTTCTACAGGGGCAGGTTCAGGGTCCGCGGAGAGACGGTTGACGTGTATCCTGCATACGAGGAGGACAAGGCGTACAGGATCGTGCTTGATCACGACAGAGTCTCGGGCCTGTACGTGATTGATCCTTTGAGCGGGAAGAGCCGGGAGAAACTCAACCGGATCACTATATTTCCAGCCACGCACTATGTGACGCCAAAAGAAAAGATAGAAGCCGCAATAGGGAGTATACGCGCGGAGCTTGCCGAGCGGTTGAAGCAACTGCGGGGAGCTAACAAGCTCCTCGAGGCGCAGAGGCTCGAGGCAAGGACCAAGTACGATCTGGAGATGCTCAGCGAGATCGGCTACTGCCAGGGCATAGAGAACTACTCGCGCCACCTGACGGGAAGAAAGCCGGGCGAGCCGCCGCCCACGCTCCTCGACTACCTTCCGAAGAACGCGCTCGTGCTGATCGACGAGAGCCATGTGACCATACCGCAGTTGCAGGGCATGTACCGCGGCGACCGGTCACGCAAGGAAACCCTCGTCGAGTACGGTTTCAGGCTCCCCTCAGCCATTGACAACAGGCCGCTGACATTCGAGGAATTTCAAAAGCGGGCGCACCAGATTGTCTACATCTCGGCCACACCTGCTCTCTACGAGATCGGCAAGGCAGCGGGTCACGTGGTCGAGCAGATCGTGCGGCCCACCGGCCTTATCGATCCAAAAATTGAGGTGAGGCCGTCGAAGAACCAGATCGACAACCTGCTGGAAGAGATCAAGGTCGTGACCGGAAAGAGCGAGCGCGTCCTTGTGACAACGCTGACCAAGCGTTTCGCGGAGGATCTCACTGATTTTCTCCTCAATGCAGGCATCAAGGCGAAGTACCTTCATTCGGAGATCGATACCCTGGAGCGGGTTGCCATCGTGCGCGATCTGCGCCTTGGCGCCTTTGATGTGCTCGTGGGCGTCAATCTGCTGAGGGAGGGGCTCGATCTGCCGGAAGTATCACTGATCGCCATTCTGGATGCTGACAAGGAAGGCTTCCTGCGCTCCCAGACGTCATTGATCCAGACGTGCGGAAGGGCAGCACGTAACCTCAACGGCAGGGTTCTGATGTACGCTGATACCATGACCGACTCTATGCGGAGGACGATCGAGGAGACTGAGCGGAGAAGGAAAGTCCAGTCCCAGTATAACAAGACCCACGGCATCACGCCGGAAGGAATCAAGAAACAGATTGTCGATGTGCTCGCTTCCATCTACGAGAAAGATTATTACACAGTGCCCATGGATGAGTTCGAGGAGCAGGGCATTCAGCCGAAGAAGCTCACCAGGGTGATGAAGAAGCTCAAGCGGGAGATCGATGACGCTGCAAAGAAATGGGATTTTGAACGGGCGGCGCAACTGCGGGATAGACTGTTGAAGCTGGAAAAGATGGAGATCACACTTTAAGAGAAAGTGAGCAGTAAGCAGTGAGCGGTGAGCAGTGAAAGACACGCAGGCAAACAGAGCTTTGCACTTCGGTATTCACTGCTTACTGCTTGCCGCTCACTGCTTACGTACTGGGGTTTATCGGTGATTGCTGAAGAGACACTGGCGAACCTGCCGGAGAGCCCTGGCGTCTATCTCTTCAGGGATAAGGACGGCCGGATTATCTATGTGGGCAAGGCGAAGAACCTTCGTGACAGGGTAGGGAGTTACTTCGCGGAAGGAGCTAAGGAACACCGTCTGGAGCGGCTTCTCTCGACCATCGAGAACGTTTCCTTCGTGCTTACCGGCAACGAGAAGGAGGCCTTTCTACTCGAAAACAACCTGATAAAAGAGCATCAGCCGAAATATAACGTAGTACTTAAGGACGACAAGACGTACATCTCTTTACGGCTGAGCGTCAAGGACAAATTTCCCGCATTGTCCGCGACCAGAAATATCAAGGATGACGGCGCACTCTACTTCGGGCCCCATCCACACGCCCGCGACGTAAGAGACTTCCTCAAGATTGTCCAGTCGTTGTATCCTGTGCGGCGGTGCAAGGATGCAGTCTTTAAGGGAAGAACGAGGCCCTGCATTCTCTATGATATCAAGAAGTGCCTCGGGCCCTGTGTCGGTTACGCAGATGAGGCGTCCTACCGGGCGGTCGTGGATGAGCTCATAGATTTTCTCTCTGGCAGGGACGAAAAGCTGCTCAAGAGCCTCGAAGAACAGATAGATGAGGCGGCCAAGGCCTGGGATTTTGAGCATGCACAGGAGAAACGGGAGCGCTACCATGCGCTGAAACGATTAATAGAAAAGCAGCATGTCCATGAACACCTCGGCAAAAACCGGGATGTCTGGGCAGTGCTGAGGGAAGAGCGCCGGCTCAGGATTGTGCTCCTCAGTTTCCGCAGGGGTGTCTTGATTTCGAAAAGGATTTTTCATGAGCCTTTCTCTCTTAATCCGGATGAGGCATTTTCGTCCTTCATTTTTCAATATTACACGAGCCGCCCTGTTCCTGATGAGGTGATCGTCTCAGAGGCTCTGGAGGACCTCCCCCTTCTGGAGCAGTATTTGAGGGAGAAGAGGCGCACCTTGCGTGTACTCGGGCCTGAGTCTCGCGGCGCGGGTGACATGATCAGACTGGCCGTTGAAAACCTCCACGAGGTAGAAACGGTAAAGACTGACGAAGCGTTCAAAAGAATGCTTCATCTGAGTAGAGTTCCTCATCGGATTGAAGTGTATGACGTTTCGCACACGGGTGGTACGAGCCCCTCAGGCATCATGGTTGTCTTCGAGGACTTCAAACCGCGCAAAGACGCCTACAGGGTCTTTCACATAAGGGAGGCTCAACCTGAAGACGACGTGGCCATGATGAGCGAAGTGCTTTCACGCAGAATGAAAGATGAAGCCATCCGCCCTTTGCCCGACCTTGTAATTCTTGACGGCGGCAAGGGGCAGTTGTCGGGCGTGTTGAATGTGTTCAGGGCGCTCTCAATCAGCCCGGACCTCATAGGCATTGCCAAAGGTCAGGGAAGGAAAAGAATGGAAGATGTGCTCTACGTGCCGCTCCGCAAAAACCCATTGCTTCTTCCCAAATCCTCACCCGTTTTCAAAGAAATCGTCAGGATGCGGGATGAAGCCCACAGGTTCGCAATCAGTTCCCACAAGAGGTGGAAGCGCAGGGAAGACCTTTCGTCGGTGCTGCCGGACATCAAGGGCGTGGGGAAGAAGAGAATGATGCTGCTTCTCAGGACCTTCCCCTCTCTGGACGCCATACGCCATGCGGATGCAGAACTGATCGCACAGTTGCCCGGGTTCAACAGAAAGATCGCCGAGGAAATCAAAACCGCCCTCCAAGCGTCGGAAGAAAACAAACCAAAGACCTCGGACATCAGACCTTAAGGCAGACATCAGTCTCAAAGACTTCTTGGCGGCAATTAAATTTAAAATCTGCATCAAAGTCTGGGGTTCGCTCTAAGTCTGATGTCTGAGGTCTGCCTCTTAGTCTGACCTTCAGAGCCTGAAGCCTGTTATCCCTCAGGGAGAAATTCCTTTTGCAATCGCGGTGTGATCGGCTATAATGGTTCAAACGCACTATGTCTGAACCGGAGAGTTCCTTCACCATACACGATCTGCCCGTGGAAGAAAGACCGCGGGAACGCCTGAAAAGACTTGGTCCCCGCGCGCTGTCCGGCCCTGAACTGCTGGCACTGGTGATCGGCCGCGGTGTAGCAGGTAAGTCTGCGATAATCATTGCTCAGGAGCTTTTGCGGCGCTTCAAAAATATCAGAGGTGTAAGCGAGGCGACCCTGGAGGAGCTATCCGGCGTGGCGGGAATAGGGCCTGCAAAGGCGGCTCAACTGAAAGCGTGCTTCGAACTCGGCAGAAGGCAGGACCAGGTGGTCGATAAACCCTCGCGGTACAAGTACGAGCTTACCAGTCCGCACGTCGTGGTGAAAGCGGTCAGGGCAACAATCCAGGACAAAGCCAAGGAACACTTCAAGCTTGTCCTTCTCAATGTGCGGAACGTTATTCTCGATATCAGCACTATTTCCGTCGGTACGGCGAATGCCAGCCTGGTACACCCCAGGGAGGTATTCAAGAAAGCGATTGCGCACAGTGCCTCTTCCGTGGTGCTGGCCCATAATCACCCGTCAGGCAACGCGGAGCCGTCAGAGGATGACGTGAAGCTGACGCAACGGTTGGTAGAGGCGGGAAGGCTTCTGGGCATAGAGGTGCTGGACCATATCATCGTCACCGCGACAGACGAATTTGTCAGCTTCAAGGAAAGAGGACTGCTTTAACGTAAGATAGATATACCTGAAGGAGAGATTTCTTTACATGGAGGGAAAGATCCCGATCCACATCGTCTGCAAGCGAAAGAAAGAGGACGCCCTCACAGCCGCGCAGGAGATCATAACGCGATTCGGAACTAAAACGGATGTCCTTCTCAATGAAGAGGCGGCATCAGAGATCGGCTACGGGAAAGTATTCGAGCTCGAGCATGTAGGAGAAGGGGCTGGTGTCATCATTGTCCTTGGAGGCGATGGTACACTGCTGGCAGTTGCGCGCCAGCTCAAAGGACGCGAGGTGCCGATCCTGGGGGTGAACCTGGGGGGTCTGGGATTCCTCACGGAAATCTCGCTGGAAGAACTGCCGGATATGCTTGCGTCGGTTATGCGGGGGGAGCACAATCTTTCCCGTCGTGCCATGCTGAGCGTGGTGGTAAAGCGCAACAATGAACTCGTATTCGACCTTTCGGTGCTCAATGATGCGGTGATTACCAAGGAGGCACTTGCCAGGATAATCGATATCGAGACCTTTGTGAACGACGAGTATCTGACCACCTACAGGGCCGACGGACTGGTCATCTCGACCGCTACCGGCTCGACGGGCTATTCGCTCGCAGCGGGCGGGCCGATCCTCCACCCCTCCCTCACAAACATTGTCGTGACGCCGATCTGTCCGCACATGTTGACAAACCGGCCGATCCTGCTGCCCGAGGAAGCAGCAATCAAGGCTGTCCTGCTTGCAAAAGACGAAAGAGTCATTCTTACGCTGGACGGGCAGATAGGCTTTCCGTTGGAGTTCGGAGACGATGTTACGGTTAAGAAATCGCCGTATGCGGTCAACCTCATAACGTCAAGGTCACGGGGCTACTTCGAGGTGCTCCGGACAAAACTGAAGTGGGGAGAGCGATAATTATATGCTGGCATACCTGAAGGTGAAGAACTTTGCCATCATTGACGAATTGGAGGTCGAGTTTAAAGAGGGTCTCAACGTCATTACCGGCGAGACCGGTGCAGGCAAGTCGATTATCATCAATGCGGTATCAGCCCTCATCAACGCAAGAATACCCACCGATGTGGTGCGATCCAATACAGACAAGGCCGAGATAATCGGTCAGTACTACCGCAAGAGGGATGAGTATATTCTGAAACGCATCATCGGCGATCAGGGCAAGTCGAGAGCTTTCATCAATGAACAGCCCGTAACCCGCAAGCGGCTTGAGAGTCTCGGGGAGGAATTGACGAGCATTTACGGGCAAGGAGAGTCGCAGGATCTGCTGAGAAAAGAGCACTACCCTGCTATATTGGACGGCCTCCTTTCTCTTGAAAAGGAACGGAGGCTGCTCGCGGAACGGGTCAGGGACTTCAAAGAGGTTGTTGCGGTCCTTACCAAGAAAAAGAATGAGGTGCAGGGTCGTGACAAGGAGATAGGCCTGCTGCAGTTTCAGCTGATGGAGATAGAGAAGGAAAACCTTCAGGAAGATGAAGAGAATACAATAAAGGAACGGCTGGTGCTCCTCAAGGATGCAGAAAAAATAACATCCGTTCTTGAAAACGTGAACAAGGGTCTTTATGAAGATGAAGGCTCGGCCCACACTATCCTCAAGACAGCGGTTGCGGCACTCAAGAGCCTGGCGAAAGTCGAGGCTATCGATACACTGAAAGGCAGGGTCGAGGCGCTCTTCTTTGAGGTGGAAGACATAGCGGAAGAGATAAAGAAGCAGGAGAAACTGTTCGTCTATGACCCGCAGCAGATCGAGGAGATGGAGGACAGACTCTACCGGATCCGGCGGCTCCAGGACAAATATGGAAAGACGTACAGGGAGATCAAGGAATATGAGCAGTGGGCGAGAAACTCGTTAGCCTATCTTTCGGCACTCTCATCGAACATGGAAGAATTGGAAAAGAAAAGGGACATACTGGAAAAGGAAGTGACAGAACGGGCAGAACATCTTTCGGCCGAGAGAAAGAAAGGCGCGAAGAAGATTGAAGAGGCAGTGGCGAGAGAGTTGGAATTGCTTTCCATGAAGGGTGTGAACTTCAAGATAGTGATTTCAGACAAAGGCGTTGTTGATGAGGAAGGCAGGGACGACATCGAGTTCCTGCTCAGCGCCAACCCGGGTGAGCCCCTCAGGCCCTTGAGAAAGGTTGCGTCGGGTGGAGAGCTGTCGAGGGTGATGCTGGCTATCAAGCGTATTGTGGGCGGCACAAGCGGCATGACCATGATATTTGACGAGATCGACGCGGGCATAGGGGGGAAGGTAGCGGAAATCGTGGGGAAGAGATTGCGCGAGCTCGCCCACAACAGCCAGGTGATCTGTATCACGCATCTCCCGCAGATCGCAGCTTTCGGCGATCATCATTTTCTTGTCGAAAAATCGCAGGACGAGGGATCGACCAGGACTGCCGTGCGGGAACTCGCGTGGGACGAACGGATAGTGGAGATAGCCCGCATGCTTGGCGGCGTGAAGATCACAGAGAGGACAGTTAGTCAGGCTGAGGAGATGCTGAAGAATGCTCAGGAAAGCAAGAATTAGCGACATAAAAACGGTTCACCGCCTCATCAATGAGTGCGCTGCCAAGGGAGAGATGCTTTCGCGGTCGCTCGCCGAACTGTACGACAACATGAGGGATTATTTTGTGTACGAAGACGCTGGGGAGGTCCTGGGCGCCTGTGCCCTGCACGTGTGCTGGGAAGATCTGGCAGAGATACGCTCGCTGTGCGTGGTTCCCGGCTCGAGAAAGAAGGGCGTAGGAAGACGCCTGGTGACTGCTTGCCTGGATGAGGCAAAGGACTTTTGCCTTGAAAGAGTTTTTCTTCTTACGTATCAGGAAGAATTCTTTGGTAAACTCGGCTTCCGGCTGGTGGACAAGTCCGAACTGCCCCAGAAGATATGGACAGATTGCATCAAGTGCGCTAAATTTCCCCTGTGTGATGAAGTAGCGATGGTGGTCAATCTAGTGGAGAGTAATCATGGTTGACAGAGAGCACCTGACCCGCACCTTGCGAAACGCGTTCGACAGTTACGAGGTCTGCCTGATCAGGGAACGGACAAAAAGGTATGAAAGCTTCCAACGAGAGCTCTACGGGCTGGTATTTAAAGAAGAGGAGGGCATAGCCCTTCGCGCGATAAAGGACCGCCGCCTGGTCTTTTCGTATACGTATGAAAAAGGGGAAAAAGCAGCTTCCGCCCTGTCAGAAAATGCAGTTGCGCTGGTTCCCTTTATGGACAGGGACGAGCACGTGGGCTTTTCGGAAAAGTTTGCCACATATCCGGCATTTGAGGCTTGTGACCGCGTCGGTCTCGAGACGCAGGACAATGAGAAGAGCGAGCGGGTGCTCGCGCTTGAGCGAAGCATCCTAGATTACGACAAGAGGATCGTGCAGACCCGCAACTGCGAACTGCAAGAGGTCGAGATCGAGTGCTCAATTTTCAATACTAACGGGTTGGAGGCAGAAGCACGCAAGACCATGTATACGCTGGGCGGGCTTGCGGTCGCCAAGAACGGCGAGGAAGTTTCATGGTATGACTGGCGGTGGAGCCACGTCCTCAGCGCATGTGAGCCTGCGTCGCTGGGCAGACGAATTGCTGAAAAGGCAATCTCCTTCCTCGACGGCTGCGTATTGCCGACCGGCGTCTACGAGGGATTGTTGACTCCCGGTGCTGCGTGTGACATGCTGGACGTGCTGGCGCCTTCTTTCCTCGGTGAGAGCCTGCACAAGGACAAGACGTGGCTCAAAGACCGGCAGGGTCAACAATGTTTTTCTCCTGCTCTTAATATCACAGATTCAGGACTTGCAGGCATGGGCAGCTTTCCTTTCGATGGTGAAGGCGTGCCATCGCAGGAGAATGCCCTCGTACGCGACGGTTACTTTCACGGTTTCCTTTTTGACATCTACTACGGTCGAAAAATGAAGCGCGCATCAACCGGGAACGGAGTCAGGATGGGACTCAGGGAGCCGCCGAAGTGCTCTCACAGAGGGTTTTATATTGAAAAGGGACAAGAGGACGTAGCCGCAACCTTCCAGGACGGAATCATCATCGAAGAACTAATGGGCACGCACACAGCCAATGGCGTCACCGGCGATTTCTCGGTCGGAGCCCTGGGACGCTTCCGTAAGAACGGTGAGGAGAGACCATTCAAGGGTGTGGTATTTTCAGGAAATGTGTTCGAACTGTTGAAGAACGTGAAGGCTGTGGGAAACGATCTCACCTTTTACGGCGCTCATGGCTCGCCAACCCTCTACATCACGGGATTGAAAATAAGCGGCACATAAGTCCACGTGCCTCACCAGGCAAGGATTGACAGCGTGCAGCCTGCGGCTATAATGACGGAAGAGGCTTTGGCAAAGACTTGGGACAATGTAGCGTGCAGATTCTGGACTCAGAATACGGTAAATGACAGGGGAAATTCAGAGTACATAGTTTTTGCGAACAAATGACCAGGTGCGCTCCGATCAACATTGAAACAAAGGAGCATATGGATCAGGTGTTCACATTCAAGCACAAATCCATATGTTATATTGATCCGAAGTCTCATTTGTACAAGTTGGTCTCGCATCTTTCTCTTCACGACAGAAACGGTATCGAGATCGATTCCGTGGTCGCTGACTCTATCTATCTGAACGTGTACGGTCCGATCCTGCCCGCGACCCGCAGGCCCGCCGTCGGATTGGTCACGTTTGATTGCATAAACAACGATGGAGATCTAGACAGAGTGCATCTTGGCCATAAGATATGCAAGCTCATACTGCACTGAAAAGCTGAGAAAGGATTCTTTGTCAAGGGATCGAACTGTGAACGGCAGATACAGAATAGAGACGAAAGCCGAACGATATGCTGCAGCCGACGTGACAGTACAGCACCGCCGCGTGGCTCAGCTTTTTGTTGGAATTAAGATCAATTCGGGAGAGAGATGTATGATGTCTATTGGCAAGAATGCTTTGTTGGCAATTTTCCTGTGCTCCGTTATGGGATTTATTTCAATCACTGGTGCACGTGCGGCGGAATCCGGCAACCCGGAAAAGAGACAACTCTTTGAAAGACTCATGCTCGTCACTGACATGCAGGCGCGGTACAGTCAAATCATAGAGATCATGGTCAATCAGGTCGGGATGGTGTTGCAGGCAAATGTGCGGCAGACGATAGAGAAAATGGAGAAGGCAACCCCTGAGCAGAAGAAGAAGTTTGGACAAATCATGGAAGATGCAATGGGAAGACTGACAGGAAAGATGACAGCCGCGATGAAACAGGAACTCCCATTCGCCGAACTCGTTGACCGAGTCTATTACCCTCTCTATGACCGACACTTCACCGCATCGGACCTGGAATCGGTTCTTCAGTTCTACGAAAGCCCTGTGGGAAAGAAATTTGTGAGCACGACCCCTGTCATTATGCAGGAGTCGGTATCACTCTTTAACGAGCTGTATACGCAGAAGCTTCAGAAGGTAGGCCAAACTGTTGCCGAGGAAGAGCTTAAGCGAATCAAACAGGAACTGGAAAAAATCCCCAAGGAGTGACAGAAGCCCCACCGAAGGCGATCTCTCACCACTTCACTGCCGGGCCCAGACCCGCCACCTGAGCCCTCAGTTGTGGAATATGTGCGTCGACGTTCTCTTTTGTCACGAGCACGCCGAAATCGGCAGGCACCTTGACGCTGGTGTCATGTAACATCCGTGCAAGAATCATCGCGCCGACGATCGGCCTGTAGTGCGAAGTTTCGTAGTAGTAGTTGTTATTGGTAGTGATGGAGTTCAGGCCGCTGAAATCGTAAAAGCTTGTGATCTTACTCAATTCCTTTTCAAAGAGGAGTAGCTTGTCCAGCCCTGTGGCGAGATACGTGGTCTGGTGTATGGGGTTAATGAAAATGATCGTCTGTATACCGTGCGCTTTCAGGAGCTCCACGGTCTCCCTGATTTCCTCCAGAGCTTCTTTCATCCTGTTACCGTGCATGAGCAGAGGCTCTTTGAATTTTTCTGCCTTTGCGTAGTTGATCGGGTCCGCATCAATTGCCTTTTCTGCCTCGGGTCCTGCCAACTCAAGGCCTGTGCCGTAGTGATCGTAGGGGATGGGGCGTCTTTTCCCCTCGAACCCTTCGAGCGGTTCCTTCATGCTTCTTGAAGAATAGCGAATGAGGTATTTGAGATAAAAAAGAAATGTGCTCTGGTGCACCACCGGAGGATAGGGATAACGCACATAATCAGTGAAGTGCTCTGCAGGGTCCAGTTTGTAGGAGAATTCGTCGAGGCCGATGAGAACTACCTTAGGCCGGACCCCTTTGCTCAGCAGGTAGCGGAGGTTGTCCAGATGGTTGCGCGGCAGACCGCCCGGGTAGGTCATGTTGTAGCAGCTATAACCCTTGGCGTCTCTCCCATCGATTCCGTTTACTCGTGACGACCCGAAGATGAGGCAGTCGTACTTCTCCGGGTTGGAAGCGATATAGCGAGTCTTTACGAAGTTCTTGTTCGCCAGCGAAAACTGGTACGCAACGTCGTGGCGCCACGGTCCGTACCTGAAAACGCCGTTCGGGTCGACAATGTAGTTGAAAAGTGCGACGGCGCCCAGTTCTGCTGCCATGAGGATTATCCCTGTGAAAAACCATTTTCTGTAACGCTTCATGACACCTCAGAAAAACCGGTAGACAAATTCCTGCATCACCGCCATGTGCAGCATGGCGTAGGCTCCGGCTGACAACACGATAAGCGCCTTCCAGTCGGGCTTGAATCCGTCCGCCATCTGGTTGGAATTCTTGAAACACAAACAGATGATCAGCGCTCCGGCGATGAAGAGCCACGAGTCTCTGCTGCCTTCCATCACACGTTTCCAGGGCATAAACGTTATTCCGTAGCTCGCGAGAGAGTGGAGTGTTCTGGACCACTCCTCGGGAAGAGCCACGCCGGTGAGGCCTGCCATGCCCTTGAGCACCCGTATGGCATCGCTCCAGGTTTTTGCCCGGAAGAATACCCATGCTACATTGACGAAGTTGAATGTCACGAGCCAGGCGATCACGTTGGGCATTCGCAGCCCCATCTTCTTCCATGCGCGATGGATGATAAGCGCTGCTCCATGGAGAAAGCCCCAGAAAATGAACGTCCAACCCGCACCGTGCCACAGGCCGCCGATCAGGAAGGTAGCCATGAGATTGCAGTATATGTGCGCCTCAGATACACGGTTGCCCCCGAGCGGTATATAGATATAATCTCTCAGGAACCTGGTGAGCGTGATGTGCCAGCGGCGCCAGAAATCCTGTATATCGAGCGCTTTGTAGGGGCTGTTGAAATTGATGGGGAGCCGTATGTTGAAAAAAAGCGCGGCACCGATAGCCATATCGGTATACCCTGAAAAATCAAAATATATCTGGAACGTGTAGCAGAGAGAGGTCGCCCAGGCGAGGAGAAGATTTAGATTCTGCCCGCCGTCGAACCCCTGGGCAGCCCAGCCCTGAAAGCGGTCCGCAATCTCTACCTTCTTGAAGAGCCCTACGGAGAAAAGGAAAAGTGCCAGCGACAGATTTCGATAGTTGAGTGTCTTGCTCCTCAAGCTCTGCAGCTGCGGTATTATTTCATCGTACCGGGCGATGGGGCCGGCCACAAGCCGGGGAAAGAACGAGATGAAAAGCGCATAGTTGAGAAAGCCGGTCCGTCTATCCGGATTGCGATAGATATCTACGAGGTACGCAATCTGGGTGAAGGTGAAGAAGCTTATGCCGAGTGGTAAGAGCATTTTCTTCACGGGGATGCCCAGACCAAAGAGTGCATTCAGGTTGTACATCACAAAGCTCGTGTACTTGTAGTAGCCGAGCAGGACAATGCTTACCGCTATGCCGACAATAAGGAGGGTCTTGCGTTTGGTCTGTCCGGTCATTGAAGGAGCGTGGCTTGTTAATGCAAGGCCGAGGCAGAAATTGAACAGTATGGAAAAAGCGAGAACCAACCCCGACATCATGTCATCCCGGGAGTAAAAGACGAACGAGCAGACGATCAGCCAAACGGTCGAAGCGAGAGTCAAGCGCCATCTGTTGAGCAGGAGGTAGACTACGAGCGTGCAGGGAAGAAACAGGAGAATGAATTCGTGGGAGTTAAAGGTCATGTATGTTCGTGGGCACTCTTGCGCGAGAGCTTGTTTGCCCGGTTGGTGGCCTCCTTATATCACACGGCAGTTGATTTGTCCATACTCCCATTGCCCAATTTTGGGTTGACATCAACAGCCGGCTGGCGCATACTCTCCGCAAAAATTCGGGTGGTTTACGTGAGGAATATCCTCCAGATAGACGTTGAAGACTGGTACTGTGACCTGGAACTGCGGGACTGGAGCAGATGTGAGCCGCGCGTCGTCGGTGCAACAGAAAAGGTATTGTCCCTGCTCAAGGATGCGCGCACCAAAGCCACATTTTTCGTGCTGGGATATGTGGCCGAACGTTTTCCTGATCTGGTGAGGAGCATCGAGGATCAGGGCCATGAAGTAGCATCTCATGGCTATGCCCACAGAAGAATCTCTGATCAGAATCCCCGGGAATTCGAGGACGACGTAAAACGGTCCGTCGCCATCCTGGAGGGCATCACGGGCAAGAAAGTGAAAGGATACAGGGCTCCGCAGTTCACGGTAGTTAAGGAAACCTTGTGGGCGCTCGATGTACTCAGGAAGCTGGGAATGGAGTACGACTCGAGCATATTTCCTGTAAAGACGCCGCTCTACGGCATACCTGACGCGCCGCTCTATCCCTATGCGATCGAGTCAAGCAACGGAAAAGAGGGTAGCGGCTTTATGGAAATACCCCTGTCGATCTACACCGCGCCATTCCTCGGCAAGAGGATCCCCGTTGCGGGTGGCTTCTATTTCAGATTCTTCCCGTATTATTTTATCCGTCATGCTCTCAAGAGCATCAACAGGCGGGGCAACGTGGCGGTGTGCTATATCCATCCATGGGAATTTGATCCGGATAAACCGCGGATGGAAGGTTTGAGATGGTATCACTATTACCGGATCGCCGCCACCGAAAAGAAGTTTCGTAAATTGCTGGCGGATTTCACGTTTACGTCTACAGAGGACTGGATCGGGCATGAAGGAAGACGCTAAGGTAAAAGAGTATTTCACCAGAAGCGCGAAAGATTTTGACGACATCTATGAGGACCGTGGTAGCGCCCTGGCGAGGTTTGCAAACCGATTCTTCAGAAAGGGTATGCGGCTGCGATTCGAAATGACGCTGGAACTCTGCGGATCGGAAAAGAAATCGATTCTCGATATAGGCTGCGGCGCAGGCAGGTTTACGATTCCTCTTGCGGAGCGAGGCATGGACGTGGTCGGTATCGACTACTCGTCCGAGATGATACGTATGGCCGAGGAATACGTCAAGGCGCGAAATGAATCAGGCGCCACGCTGCGCGTTACGCACCTGTGCTGTGACTTCGTTGCGGAATTCGACCCGAAGGAAAAGTTTGATGTGAGCCTCGCCATAGGTGTTCTCGATTATATCAGGGAGCCGCTCCCCTTCATAAAGAAAATGAAGGAGGTCACGAGAGGGCTGATGATAACAGCCTTTCCCGCTTACACGCCGCAGGCACCAATCAGAAAAATATGGCTCTCCACCAAAGATTGCCCTGTCTTCTTCTATACAAAGAAACGGATTGTGCAACTCTACGCTGCGGCCGGCATCACTGACTATGAGATCATCCCCATCCCGGCCGCGTATCTGGTAAAGGCAAAAACTTAGAAGCGCTTGTGCATAAGGTATGATCGTGCACGAATCGGGCGTGGTTGGCCTCCGACGCTCTCCAGGGTTACCCTACCTGTGGTAGATCACGAGGGCGCCATTAAAGCCAGCTAATGCGATGTCATTTACTCTGTCTCCGTTTATATCGCTCACTGCCATCGATCCGGGATAGAAGAAATCGCTTCGTGCGTCATACAAATCCTCTGCGCCGAACGTGGCACCGGGCTGCTGAAGAAACACTCCTAGGGTCGACACGCGATGTCGCGCAATGATATCGTTCAATCCGTCACCATTGACGTCTGCTATTTGAATGGACTGTGAGTTTGCATCTGTTTCATAGCTGACGGCAGGATCGAGACCACCCTGCGCATTCTGGGCAAACACGCCTATTCTTGTACCAGGGTACGGAAGGGCAGAACTCCAGTAGCCTACAAGAACGTCATTCAGGCCATCACCATTTACATCTCCTATTGCCAGACTGGCCTTCTGCGAGACCAAGGGCAAGTTATAGTAGATCGCCTCGTTGAACGTGCCGTCCATCTTCTGGGTAAGGACGCCTATGGCGACGTCGGTACCCGCATCGCCTCTGATGACCACAATATCTGTCCTTCCGTCATTATTGATATCACCGACAGCCAAGTCTGAGCCACCGTAGCCGCCGTGCACCAACGAATGAAACACGGGCGGATCCAGACCCCCCCCAGCATTTTGATACCAGATGCTGACGGTGTTGTTTTGAGAACTGGTACTCACGATATCCATACGACCGTCATTGTTCAGATCTGCAATCTTTATGATGGCTGAGTCGCCGGTGGGGTACGCTATCCCGGAATCAAATCCTCCGGCAGGGTTCTGCAAGAACACCATGAGATTGCATCCCGCATTCCCTACGACGATGTCGTCCTTGCCGTCGTGATTCATATCACCGACAGCCACTGACTGGGCGTCACAGTATCCGCCCGGAGAATAGACTATCTGCAAAGGCGGATCCAGACTGTGTGCAGCATTTTGCGAGTAAATTAATAACGCACTGGTAGCATCGCTATAGTTTGACGAGGCCATGACAACATCATTTCGACCGTCGCCATTCATATCGGCGATAGCGACTGACTCAATATCATAACCTGGAACTGAGGGGAGCGATACGGAAGATAGAAATACGCCTGGCTCTATGCTGAAACTCCACGTGTAATCGCTGGATAGATGATTGCCTGCCAGGTCTGTTGCCCCTGTGCCGATAGTCGCAGTATAGGTCTTGCCTCTGTGCAGGATGATGCCTTGGGTTGAATATGTGGCGGTTCTGTTACTGTAGGTAACTGATCCTCCGATGAGCTGGCTATTCTCATCTCGAATGGAAAAATAATACCAAAGGCCCACGGTCGCAGGGTCCATGTCCTCGCTGAAGGTAGTGGTAATTGTTGGCGAAACACCAACACCAATCGCGCCATTGGCTGGAGTGGTGGAGACAACATAAGGAACAGTCGTGTCGATTGTGAAGGACCAGGTGTAAGGACTGACGAGTGAAATACCTCCGAAATCACGGACACCAGTAGACATGGTTACAGTATACGTTCCGTCAGGAAAAGGTAGGGACGGTGTGAAAGTAAGCCTCTTATTCTGATACGAAACCGTCCCTGCAATCGGGTTGTTGCCGGAGTCTCTTACCGTAAAAGTCGAGGTGTTGATGCTAGAAGAATTCATGTCTTGGCTGAATACAACGGTTATTGTGGAAGGGGCGGCCTTAACCCTCGTACCTTGAGCCGGCTGAACTGACGCCACCGATGGCGTGGCGCTGTGATTTCCATCAGCGTTGTAAGCAACCAATACATAATCTTCTGTGCTGTAGTACCCGCTCCCTGAGGTTACACTATGCCTCTTTACAGGACCGACGCCCGGAGCGTACCATTCGGTGAGCGCGTCTGTTACCGTCACCTGGTAGTGATAGTAGGATAAAGTTACGGTTACAGTAAGGGTGGTTTGAAGCTTTGCACAGTTGTTGAAGGTACCCGCATCAACGGTTACCGCCTCAAATCCCACAAGAGTGGTGGTCGAATAAACGGAAAAAGTCTCGTGAATGCCATCGCCATCGAGATCTTGCCCGTAATCAAGTCCCGGTCTATTGATCTGTTCGAAACTGGAGCCCACCTGCAAGGGGAACTGGGCTTCCATGTAGGGAACAATCAAAGGCGTTATGGTATCCGTGGGATCATTATTGCCATAGTATGTAATGCCGGCGCTCGTCTTTGCCCGATAGTCTTCCGCGAGTATTCCACGCGATGGATCGGATTCCTGAATGACGAGAGTTGATACGCCATTGAAGAGTCTGGTTCCCGTGATCTGCATAACATCCGTGTAGGTGGTTGCCGGCTGTCCTGTACTCGTAATAGTTACCCTGGCTTCCCACACGTTTCCAACACTCATGGGGAAGAAGTCTCCCACGTCCACCGGAACTTGTGTGGTTTGTCCAGGCGCAGAAGCAGCTGTGAGGAAACTACTGAGTGCAGGATCAGCGGCAAGCAGACCTTTAACGCTAGTAACGGTGTTCTCTAGGTTCGCACCCGCCGAAGCCTGCTTTAGCGTTGTCAGGTAATCCATATTTGAACTCAGGGTACAGAGTTCCTGCGGGGTAAAGGACGCCAACGTACCTGAGACGGCAACAACCTTTTCCAGCGCGGCTCTTACCAGTGCTTCTGATACAGGATCAATGTTGGCAGTTCCCGAAGTCACAAAGGCGCGCATTTTAGCGCCGGTTGCCTGGTTCCGCACCTGCACTATCACGTCGCTGGAGTATCCAACGTGCAGGCTGGCCAGGTTGAAAAAATACGATCCATTCGTTACCGTGGTCGTCGCTATCGTGCTTAGCGCGTTCCCCGCGTCATCGATCCGCACGAGTTCAACCACCGTTCCATCGGCAACATTGCTGATGCCTGCAATGGCTGCGTCTGCCGATGTAGTAAAGAGTCGGGCGAGGCGTTGTAGGAGGCCTGGATTCGGGTAAAAGGCAACAGCGCCTCCGGGAGCTTTTACTGTACCAGAGACCGCGGCGGGGCGATACCCCTCGATTTTCCATGGCTGCGGTATGGTATTAATATACGCACCCTGCGTGATGGTTACCCCGTTCATGTACCAGACGGCCACATCTCCTGACTGCGTCTGCCGCCAGAGGATATCGGGTTTGCCATCCCCGTTGAAATCACCAACTCCCTGTATCTCCCAGGGAGGAGGAATGGTGTTGACATACGCACCCTGCGTGATGGTTACCCCGTTCATGTACCAGACGGCCACATCTCCTGACTGCGTCTGCCGCCAGAGGATATCTGGTTTACCATCATTGTTGAAATCACCAACTCCCTGTATCTCCCAGGGAGGAGGAATGGTGTTGATGTGAGCACTTCCGGCGATGGTTGTACCGTTCATGTACCAGACGGCCACATCTCCTGACTGCGTCTGTCTCCAGAGGATATCGGGTTTACCGTCCCCGTTGAAATCACCAACTCCCTGTATCTCCCAGGGAGGAGGAATGGTGTTGATGAGCGTGCTGGACGCTATTGTCGCGTCGTTCATGTGCCACTGCACGACTTCGCCTGATCCGGTCTGTCGCCACACAATGTCGGCGCAGGTGTAGGTGGGAAAGAGTGCCAGCAGCAGCGAGCAAAGCAGGAATGAATAACGCCACGTTTGTGCTGTTTTCATGCGACCCCCGCAGAAAAGCAACACTACCTTGATTCAAGCGGCGGCGCAGTTGCCGCGCCGTATGACTTGCTGCAGATGATTAGTTCGATTCTATGCTTTGAACGGGATTGATGTCAAGCAGCTTTTGGGTCTAAATTTGGTAAACTTTTTGGTTAGAATAAATGGCGAAGATGCCCGGGACAGATTAGTTTACTGCCTAGTACGCTGTCTGTTCAAAATGCATTTTCCGCGATTTCCAGTGCTGCCCTGTCCATGGTCAGTATTACCTGGGCTTTGGCAGTGGCCTGGCTCAGCACCGTGCTTGCGAAATAGCGGGCAGACGCCAATTTGCCGCTGTAAAATGCTGCAGCGGAATCTTCGACCGCAAGCTTCTCAATTCCTGCCGCATCCGCCTTAAGGCCACATTTTTCCGCCAGTCCATCCAGCCGTTCCCATGCGATGACCGCCTGCCACAGAAGCAGCCAGCCGACGGTTACGTCGCCGAAGAGTTCCAGGTAGGGGGTGGCATAGAGTGCAAGACCACGAAAGTCCTTCTTCTGTATGCTGACAAGAAATCGGGAAACCTCGGATAATGCTTCTTCGGCTGCAGCTAACCTCTCTATGTACGAAGCCAGTGTTGGGTGGTTTTTGTTTCTCGCGCAGAATTCTTGAATGTCCGCCAGGTGACCCTCGAAGAGGCTCTTGCTGTCCTGTCCGAGATTGCGGCTGGCGAGCGTCAACGCCTGGATCCCGTTGGTGCCCTCGAAGATGGAGTGCACCTTCTCATCCCTCAGGAATTGCTCAATCGGGTAATCCTTCATGTAGCCGTAACCGCCGTAGACCTGCATCGCCGTTTCCGTCACACGAAAACTCATATCTGAGCCGTATGCCTTTGCAACCGGTGTGAGAAAGGCAGTCCGCCTTTCCCACTCTGTCTGCTCCTCTTTGCTGCGAGCCGTTTTTTCGCGGTCGATGCAATATGAAGCATAAAGGATAAGCGCACGGACCCCTTCGGTGTAAGCTTTCATCTGAAGCAGCATGCGGCGTACGTCGGGATGCCTGATGATCGGCGCCTGGCCTGCGTCCTTGGGCGCTCCGATTTCCGCGCCCTGGAGTCTCTCTTTCGCATAGGCAAGGGCGTGAAGGTAGGCACTACTTGCAACAGAAGCCCCGTGGCGAGCCGCAATGAGCCTCGATTCATTCATCATGGTGAAAAAGATTGGCAAGCCTCCGTTCTCCCTGCCCACGAGTTCACCGCGGCAAGTACCTTCTTCGCCGAAATTGAGATGACACGTGGGAGAGCCTTTGAGGCCCATCTTTTTTTCAACCGAGATGACCTTCACATCGTTCGGTTCTCCCAGTGAGCCGTCAGGATTGACCTTTATCTTTGGAACAAGAAAGAGCGAAAGACCCTGGGTCCCGGCCGGAGCGCCTTTTACTCTTGCCAGCACCAGATGGATGATATTCTCTGTAAGATCAGTGTCTCCTCCGGTGATTAACATCTTACTCCCGACAATCGAGTAGGTCCCATCCGAATTTCGCTCTGCGCGGGTTTTGGTGGCCGCCAGATCGCTCCCTGCCTCTGCTTCCGTCAGCACCATGGTTCCAGTCCACTTGCCGGAAACAATACTGGGCATGTACTTCTTTTTCTGATCCTCTGTCCCGTGCGTAAATATGAGCAAGGCTGCGCCCCGCGTCATAGCGGCCAGCGTCTGGAAGGCGAGGTTTCCGGCTTCAAACCATTCGTTGGCGGCCATGCCGACCACCATGGGCATGCCCATTCCTTCCATTTCCTGGGGAAGGTCGAGTCCCCGCCATCCTCCATCATTCCACTTACGCCAGAGATCGTGGAAGTATTTGGGAACATACACCTTGCCCTCTTTCAGGAGGCAACCTTCGGAATCACTATCCGCATTGGTCGGCATCATGGCTGTTGTCGCAAGTTTTTTCGCCTGGCTGAGAACCTGCTTATAGGTTTCTCCATCGAACTCCGCATAGAGTTCAGATTCTGAAAACTTGTCAACGTGAAATTGCTCGAAGAGGATCATCTTCTGATCCCGTTCATCGACTAAGAGGTCTGCCATGGTACTGCTCCTTGTTTTTGTCTGTTAAGGGCTGTCGCCGGGAATTCTGCTTTGCAAAAACCATAAACCATCGAAGATGGAGACAGGCTTTGCGAGCGCAGGCTAAAAGTATATACTGCAGATGCCGTTAAGGGCAAACTATAAGTTCATTTTTGCTTTTGATACGTGACTTTTATAGAATGGAAGAAGGGGGTGCGGGAATGGACGCCAACAAAGATCGGGTGGAAGCAAGGGGGGAAGGGGTGACACGCAGGAGATTCATCAAGGCAGTGGGGCTGGGCAGTGCTGCAGCGGGACTCGCTGCGGTTGCGGTCGCAGGGAATGCTGCGGGCACTGGCAGTGAGAGCACAAAGAAAAAACCCGGTACTGAAAGCGGGAAGAAGAGACTCAAGCTCACCGTGGGTTTTTCGGAAAACCCACGGGTGGCGCCGCTCAGGGAGGGAATCGTCAAGCCGCAGAACATAGAGCTGGAAATCGTTACGGTCAGTCCGGGTACTCTTTTTTATCGTAACCTCTCTTCCGGGCCGGAGTTTGATGTTTCTGAGATGTCCATCTCTGAGACGCTTCTTGCCAAGGAAAGGAGCGAAGCCTTCGGCAAAGGGAGATGGGATTGGACGCCTATACCGGTCTTTCTGAGCAGGGGGCTCTTCTGGGCCGCTCTTTACGTGAATACCTCCTCGGGCATAGAGCACCTTCGGGACCTCAAGGGGAAAAAGATCGGGGTGCCTGACTACTGCATGACTGCGGCGCTCTGGTTCAAGATTACTCTCAAGGATCTGTACGGGATCGAGGCGAAAGACAATGCCTGGTATAATGGCCGGACCAAACAGCTGAGCCACGGAGGAGCGTTGGGCCTGGATGTACAAGGACAGGGGGTGGACAAGGGCGTCACCCACCGTTGGCTGACCGTTGATCAAACGCTCGATGTCATGCTTGACCGAGGAGAGCTTGACGCTATATTTCCGCCGTCGCCGGCGGGTGGTGTCACAGCAGGAAGAAGCGACGTTATCGATCGCTATGGCGGTACGCCCATGGTCAATAATCCGCGAGTGCGAAGGCTGCTCAATGATGAAGGGAAGGGGGCCATTTACGAGTTTTTCCGCAAGACCGGATGCCACCAACCCAATCACCATGTGATCATCAAGAACAGCGTGCTCCGTGAGCACCCATGGGTGGCTATGGAACTCTACAACGCGTTCCAGCAATCAAAAGAGATCGCCTACGAGCGGGCAAGGAAGGCTAGATCAACCTACCTGTACTTCGAGGAAAGTGACTGGAAGGAGCAGCAGGCAGTCTTCGGGGAAGACCCGTACCCGCTTGGTATTAAAGCGATGCGAAAGACAGTTGAGCGGGCTGTCAAAGGTTCGCTGGAGCAGGGATTGATCAGAAAGCCGATTAAGGTAGAAGACCTCTACTTTCGCACCACGCTGGATACATAGAACCAATTGAGATTTAGCCGTATATCAAATATCAAATGTTCCAAACCGTGGAAATCCGCGAACACTCCGTTTCGAGCTTTACGGTCATTGAATATTGTTTGAGATTTCGATATTAGAATTTAGAATTTTTCCCGGCTGCCGCTTAGGCTTCCCGCTGAATACGAACTGGGCATGAGACGCGCCCAGCGGCTTGCCGGGTCCTTACGCCATTCCGGCGAATGCCGGAATCCAGATTGGTTGATGTCTCTGGGTCCCGGCTTCGCCGGCATGGCTACGCAGGGGAAGGAAGTACTTGCCTAAGCAGGTACTAGTACTCGTAAATGCTGGGTATCTTTTTCGCCTTTTCCTGGGCCTTCCAGTACTCGGTGCGCTCCTTGATGAATGCAATCCACGTGTCGATTTCCTGCTCTTTGTAGCCTTTGCCGACTAAATCCTTCTTGTAGTCGGCGATCACCGGTTGGACGGCTTTCACCCACTTGGCTGTTTCGGCGTCCGTGAGGTTGATTACCTGTCCGCCGTTCTTCTTCAGGAAGTCTATGCCGCCTATGTCGATGCTGTTGAAAGCGATACCCCACTTATCCTTGTACTCGTGGGAGACCTCGGCAAAGAGCTTCTGCATGTCGGGAGGCAGTGCATCCCATTTAGCCTTGCTCATGGTCACATAGAACCCGAAGCAGCCGCCAGTCTTCCAGGACGCTGTTACGAACTTGACCAGTTCGCCTAACTTGAAGCCCTCGAGCGTCTCGGCTGATGCTAAGTTGCCGTCGAGCACGCCGCGGCGCAGAGCCTCATATAGATCGACCATCTCGATCGGCATGGGGGTCGCCCCGAGAGCCTTCACGATGTCGCCGATGCGGCCGGTCCCCCTTATTTTGAGGCCTTTCAAGTCCTCCAGGGTTTTTACCTGCTTGCTCAGGGTCATGATCACGTTTGGGGTCCCGGGACAGAAAATGAGTGGATGAAACTGGTCCCATTCTTTGGGTTTGAACTTATCGTAAAACTCATTCGCCACACCGGCGCCTACCCACGCACTGGGAAACCCCAGCGGAAGCTCGATTGCTTCCATCACGGGAAAGCGACCCCGGGAGTACGCCAGATGGGAGAGCCCGATATCGGCGATACCCGTGACTACGCCGGCTGCCATTTTGGGTGCGGTCAGCAGGGTCCCTCCGGGATAGTAGGAGATCTCGACTTTACCGCCTGATTTCTTGTTTATCTCCTGTGTAAATTCAGCAAAAACTTGTGCATTCTTGTGCGTGGGTGGGAAATAGTTTGCGAATTTCAGCTTGATGGGCGCGTCGGCTGCAGCGCATATCGAGTAGAATGAAAGCATGACGAGAGCCAGACTCACAACTGCTACCTTTCGTACCATATTTCCTCCTTGGCATCGTGGAATAAAGAACCCGGTACCTTTGTTTGCGTCCAGCGCCGAAGAACACCCCTCCGGTGAGACAGGGCATGCGCGAGGATACCTCTAGGATGCTACGCTACAGGATTCCGCCTGTCAAGGGTTTTTGTGCAGGACCTTGTCATAGGCGGAACAGCCAGTGAATAGTAGAAGCTACTTAGTTGATATTTGTGTGATATATGATTATAAAAAAAACCTCATAGAATTTTAAATACACCCAAAAATAATAATACAATGATATAATAAACACTCATAGATGTTATAAGCAATTTATAATGACATAATGTAATACAAATGGAATGACAGCAGAAGCAAGGGTTTTCGTCCGGAAACAATCACCGCGCAAATCTGCCTGGCGCACCCTCGTGTCGGCGGCGTGATGCGAAGATAGTCAGGGATCCAGGATAATCAGTGCATCAACCGCAACAGGACCGCTGTCGGAAAGGAGTAATGGGTTGATGTCGATCTCCCGGATGGCAGGCTGTTCAAAGCCCAAGCGACCTACCTTGACCACAATGTCTGCAAGCTGGTCGATATCTGCGTCCGGCATGCCGCGAACTGCGTCCAGGATCTTTCTGGCCCTGAGGTCGTTGATCATGTGCACCGCGTCGGCCCTCTCTAGCGGCGCAACGCGAAAGGAGATGTCCTGCAGGATCTCTGTGAAGATCCCTCCAAGGCCGAACATCACGCACGGACCGAACTGGGAATCCCTCGTGAAACCGACGACCAGTTCCCTGCTCCCCTTGATCATTTCCTGCACAAGCACGGAACCTCCGGCGGCTTCGACCTTGCGGGAAATGCTGTTGAACGCGGCTACTGCTTCCTCTTCGGTGCGGATATCAATGCGCACCAGGCCTTCTTCCGTTTTGTGCCGTACGTCCGGGCCGCAAGCCTTGATGGCTACCGGGAACCCTATCGCCTCAAGGCTTTCCTTGAGGTCCTGTGGCCCGTGTATCTCTTTCTCTCGCGTGACCGGGATTCCGTGCGATCGCAGCATTTCTTTGGATTCGTGTTCCGAGAGGGCGGTTCTGCCAGCCTTACGTGCTGCTTCTAACGGACTCAGAGCATATCCGGATGGCAGCGGATGCCTCTGGTGATTCATTTTTTTCGGGGCTGCCTCAGCCGCGCGTATCCGAAAGTCAGTGTATCCTGACAACCGGGACAGGGCTTCGGCTGCCCTTGCCGCGTCAGCGTAAGCAGGGATGCCGCTCGCGAGGAGCAACCCTACGTCCTGGGTCACGGACTGCGCGGTGCCTGCCATGACGGTTACTGCGACGGGTTTCTTATTTCTTATTTCTGCCAGCGCCTCCAGCATCAGGTCGCGAAGCAACTCCCCTCCTACAACTGAGATGACGAGCAGCATGTCGATATTCTCATCTTCCGCTGCAATAACGAGGGCATCTTTGCAGATGCGAGGCGACACCATCGAGGCGAGGCTAAGGTCTATGGGGTTGCCGATGCTGCCTCCGACGGGCGGCATTGCCTTGCGAAGCTTCTCGGTCGTGGACTGAGAAAACTGCGGTACCTCCAGTCCCAGTTCAAGGCACCTGTCAGTAGTACCTACCGCGGTGCCGCCTGGTCCACTGATGATTCCGACCCGTTTTCCCTTCGGCAGCGGCTGAAGATGAACGGCGTAGAGAGAGTCGAGTGCCTCTTCAAAACTTGTGACGCTGATGACGCCTGCCTGCTTCAGCGCTCCCTTCCAGATCCTGCCCGAACCTGCAAGAGCACCGGTGTGGGATATGGCCGCTTTGGCACCGGATGCTGTCGTGCCGCCTTTCCAGAGAATAATCGGTTTCTTTTCCGATATCTCTCTTGCTGCCTCGTAAAATCGCCTGCCGTCCTGCATGCCCTCCACGTAAGCAACGATCGTTTTGGTTTCCGGGTCCTCCCCCAGATACTCCAGAAAGTCGGTCGCCTTCAGATCGGACTCGTTGCCGACGCTTACGGCTTTGCTGAAGTTGACGCCGTTGCCGGTGGCTGTCAACGTCAGATAATCAGCGAAAAAGCCGCTCTGGGAAACGACACCCACCGAACCGGGAGTCATGCCCGCACCCAGGATGTAGGGTAACCCCGATGCGGGGCAATAAATCCCGACGCAGTTCGGCCCTATGATGCGGGCCCCGCTCTGGCGCGCGATGCGCACCATCTCCTGCTGCACCTTCTTTCCGTCACCTCCTGTTTCCCCGAAGCCGGAGGTAGTGATAACAATTGTCTTCACTCCCTTCGCAGCACACTCCTTTACAGTTGCCAACGCCGAATCCGTAGGAGTCAGGACTATGGCCATGTCCACCGGGCCCGGGATTTCTGCGACGCTCCGAAAAGCTTTTACGCCGAGAATCTCTTCTTCTCCGGGGTTCACGGGATACAGCTTTTGAAAGCCTGCTTCGAGGAAGCGGTCCATGAGGACGCGTCCTATCTTTCCAGGTTTACCTGAAGCACCGATGAGCGCGAGCGACTTCGGGTGAAACATAGGGTCCAGTTCTGCGAAAATGGTTCTCTCTGGCATATACACTCCGCAACAAGTCTTTGGAAGTCTATACCAACTCCCGTAGGTTTGTACAAGTCTTATCCGGGTATGGCACTACCATCTCACCCACCCGAAGGTTGAGGGAAGATCCATCTCTGCGCGCGTTCCTTATGCTGGGGAGAGGTATCGGGCCACACGATCTTCAGACTTCCCGCGTATCTCTCGGCCAGTTCCACCATGACCACATCAGGTCTTTCCCTGTCAATTATGGGAAAATCGATAGTAAGCGGCGAGCCGAGAAATGTTGCCTTACAAAAGCTTTCGGACAGGTAGGGAATCATGAAGTGCAAGAAAGAATCCCCGAAGGCAACAAGACTCAGCCCCTTGCAATCTAGTACTTCGCTCCTCACTGCGGTGGTATAGGCATACGGTGCATGTGAACGTTTAGCCGCGGAGGCTTTGAGAGGCTTGAGTGTGACCTCTGTGTCAGTCATGAGATCAGCCATGTTCACCATTCCAGCCAGATCACGACCGGGAATCCTTGCTGCCGAAAGTTGGAAATCGGCAAGCGTAAGCACCTTCACGCCGTGATACCTGGCCTGCACCGCTTTCATTACCGCGCTGTAAGCGAGAAAAGCGCCCAGATTGTTCCAGTGGGTGTCGGTTTTGTAGTAGAGCGGATACGCCATTTCGTTTTTTGCAGTTGCCATTAACCTCCTGGTATCGACAAAGGATGTGTGAGCATCATCCTTCCCCCACGCGCTATCCAGTTGATCGACGCGCGACGAAGTACCTTTCATCATCGCCATTCTGCTCGGAAGATACTCCTCATAGATGGTATGCTTGCTCGGGGCGATGACAAGAATAAGAAGAATATTCCTCGACTCCGCCTCTCTTCTCAGCCTCTTCATATTTTGTTGCAGCGCGGATACCTGGTTAGGCGCAAATCCTGCTAGACCGTAGTAGTCTTCGAGGCTCGATCCGTCGTTGGGAACATTGTAGAAGAGCCACCCGTCTTTACCCACAACAATATCCGGCAACGGCGTCGGAGAGACGCCGAAGATCTCCAGATTCACAACGCTGTTGACGCGGATCAGCAGGTTCCTGAAACCGAAGTTGTCGTTAAAGTATTTTTGGTAATCCTGTATGTAAGTCCAGAAAGAGGCAAGGGTCAGCGGCATGAGATGGGGCTTGGCAGCGAGGGTTCTATTCTCCTGACTCTTCAGATCGGGAAAGATCCGGAGGCTCATCTGGACAAACGGCAGGCACAGGAGGATGATCACCAGTGAGACTACCAGGGCAGAAAAAATTGTTTCGACTCTTATTCTCTTACGGGTTCCTTCCATGACCGAAGCCTAAAATTGAAAATATATGAATGCCTTGTACACATCGTACGTTGTAGCTGATAAAGACAGGATGAAAAGAGCGAGCAGCACCGAGGCGGCTATCGCGTGCCGCACAGCCGCCAGTGGCACACTCTCGCCGACGTGTGAGCCCGCGTACAAGACCAGATTTCTCATTGCAGGCGTGCTGCCGATGATGCCGATAACGAGCAGTGTTACAATCTTGGCATTTATAAGTGCTGCGAATGATGGCACCGTGATTGCTCCGTTGAGCCCGAACATGGCCCTCAGGTAAGTGACTGCCTGCGCCATGTCCGCTGATCTGAAAAAAACCCAGCCCAGGACGAAGACGAGGCAGGTGTACAGGTTGTTGAGGATAGCAAGGCGTGAGAGCTTCAGGCCCGGCTTCGTTCTCTCAAAGGCCAGAAAAAGTCCATGCCACAAACCCCAGACGACAAACGTCCAACTTGCTCCGTGCCACAATCCGCAGAGCAGAAAGACGATCAGAAGGTTGGCATAGACCCTGTGCGGCCGTACTCTATTTCCGCCGAGAGGAATGTACAGGTAATCCCGGAACCACTCTGAAAGAGTGATGTGCCACCGCCTCCAGAATTCCCTGACAGAGCGGGCAATATAGGGATAGTTAAAGTTTTCGGGTGTCGTGAAGCCGAACATCCTGGCGAGACCGATAGCCATATCCGTATAGCCGGAAAAATCGAAATAGATCTGCAGCGTGTAGCAGAGTATGCCGAGCCACGCTGCAGAGGGCGACAGACGAGCCAACGGCAGGCTGAAAGCCTGATCTACGACCGGACCGAGCTGGTTGGCTATAAGGACCTTCTTACCCAATCCTATAATGAACCTCTCCATGCCACTCCTTAATCTTTCCAGTGTTATCCTGCGCCCGATCATTTGAGAAGCCATGTCGCGGTAGCGGGCAATGGGGCCGGCCAGAAGCTGCGGGAAAAACGAGTGGTATAGTGAATAAAGGATGATATTTTTCTGGGCCTTTACGTCCCTGCGGTAGACATCTATCACATAGGAGAGGGCCTTGAAGGTGAAAAAGGAAATGCCGAGAGGCAGATAAATCCTGGGGAGGGCCAGGGCAAGGCCCGTCACGACCGCAATAACGCCTGACTCTCCGGCAATGAAGTAAAGGTATTTGAAAGAAACAAGCAATGCAATATTGAATGCCACGGCTGCAGAAAGCGCGACTTTGGCATTTCTGTTCTTTCCAGTCTCTTGATATTTTTCAATGAGCAGAGCGAATCCGTAATTGACGCAAACAGATGCTGCCAGGAGCAGTACATAATTTCTTTCAGTGCAGTAATAGAAGAAGAGACTCATGAACAGAAGGGAGAGATTTTTAAAGCGTTTCGGGGTCAGGAAATAGACCCCTAGTGTGAGAGGCAGAAATAAGAAGATGAAGATCACCGAGCTGAAGAGCATCACGCACCCAAAGAGTCATTATGGGAAATTGCAGGTATCAAGTTTATGTTAGGCCTTCGGCGTTGTCAATGAGGGTCGTAGCCGGGTGAAATGCTACTGGTGACGGCCCCTTAGTGCCAGATCCTGATACATACCTTTGTCCTATTTACAAAACAAGAAAACAGAACGATAATGTACTGTCAGGAGTATGCCCTTGGTGCGCAGAACCTCTTCGAAGGAAAGAAAGTAATGAGACGCGACAGGCTTGCAGGGGTCATTCCGGCAATGAAGATTGTCGTTCTCATACTTCTCCTATCCGCATCGATTTCTTACGCCCAGGTAGAAGAAATCCAGACAGCAATCAGGCTCAGGGGGCACCAATGGGTTGCAGGTGAGACGTCGGTCTCGCATCTGCCTGCGCACGAGAAGAAAATGCGCACGGGGCTTATCAAACCAACGCACACGGCAGGGGCTCCGGTCCTCGCTGAGCAACAGACTGAGCCAGCCACGGGTTCACCCGCAAGTCTTGACTGGAGAAACAACAGCGGCAACTCTGTAACACCGGTGAGGAACCAAGGGAACTGCGGAAGCTGCTGGGCGTTTGCCACGACCGCTGCGCTTGAATCTGCCTTGATCAGGTCAGGGGTGCCGGCTGCTGGACTTGACAAATCCGAGCAGGTACTCGTCTCGTGCGGCGGTGCGGGAAGCTGCGCCGGTGGCTATATCAGCACTGCTTCTCAATTTATCCAGAATACGGGACTGCCGGCAGAAACGTGTTACCCATACACAGCCACCGACGGCACCTGTTCCGCTGCCTGCTCCAACTGGCAGTCATCGACTTCCAAAATAAGCAGCTGGAGCTGGGTTACCACTTCCTCTCCAACGGTTACTGCGCTGAAGAATGGTCTGAATAGCTATGGCCCGCTCGTCACAACAATGGATGTGTATAATGACTTCTTCTACTACACGAGCGGAATCTATGCGCATACGTCCGGAAGCTACGCGGGTGGGCATGCAGTGCTCCTTGTCGGCTATGATGATCCGGGCCAGTATTTTATTGTGAAGAATAGCTGGGGAACCGGCTGGGGCGAGTCCGGGTTTTTCAGGATCGCTTATACGGAATTGACGAGCGTGGTTGGTTTCGGAGAGTACACAATTGCATACACCCCCGCGCCTGTATCCGGCGACAGCGCCCCGCCGACCGTTACCAATTTCGTGATCCCCTCGACGTCCACATCACTGACCGTCACCATCACAACGTTCACGGCGACTGACAATGTGGCGGTCACAGGCTACCTGCTCACCGAAACAAGTTCAACGCCTTCGGCCTCAGCCTCCGGCTGGTCGGCCACGGCTCCGGCTACATACACCTTCAGTTCAGCGGGCACCAAGACGCTCTACGCCTGGGCAAAGGACGCAGCAGGGAATGTGTCCACGAGTGCTACGGGAGTCGTCACAATAACATTGGCTGACCTGACCCCGCCGACCGTTACCAATTTCGTGATCCCCTCGACGTCCACATCACTGACCGTCACCATCACCACGTTCACGGCGACTGACAATGTGGCGGTCACAGGCTACCTGCTCACCGAAACAAGCTCAACGCCTTCGGCCTCAGCCTCCGGCTGGTCGGCCACGGCTCCGGCTACATACACCTTCAGTTCAGCAGGAAGCAAGACGCTCTACGCCTGGGCAAAGGACGCAGCAGGGAATGTGTCTACGGGTGTCTCACGCGGTGTTACCATAACTCTCGCTGACAGCAGTGCACCCACGATCACCGGTTTTATCATCCCCTCAACGTCCACATCACTGACCGTCACCATCACCACGTTCACGGCGACTGACAATGTCGCGGTCACAGGCTACCTGCTCACCGAAACAAGCTCAACGCCTTCGGCCTCAGCCTCCGGCTGGTCGGCCACGGCTCCGGCTACATACACCTTCAGTTCAGCGGGCACCAGGACGCTCTACGCCTGGGCAAAGGACGCAGCCGGAAACGTATCCAACAGCCTAAATCGTACGGTGGTGATTACATTGCCTGTAGCCCCTAGTCTCGAGATTTTCGGGCGTCAGACGCAATCAGGTGACGTGGCCGTCTGGTACATGAACGGGACAACCATCACCGGAAGCGCCTATATCACTACCATTCCTCCGCCCTGGCAGATCGAGGGTGTCGGTGATTTCAACAACGATGGTAAACCCGATATCCTCTGGCGGCAGACCCAGTCGGGAGACGTGGCCGTCTGGTACATGAACGGGACAACCGTCACACGAGGTGTCTATGTTGCTACTATTCCTCCGCCCTGGCAGATCGAGGGCGTCGGTGATTTCAACGGGGACGGCAAGGCTGATATTCTCTGGCGGCAGGCTCAATCAGGGGATGTGGCCGTCTGGTACATGAACGGGACAACCGTCACACAAGGTGTCTATGTAGGCCTCTTGCCTCTGCCATGGCGCATAGAAGGTGTCTACCAGTAAAAGGAATATCGAAGATGCTCACCTTTCAGGCTAAGAGTGCATGTCTCCAGTCATTTCTGAATTACACAAATTCGCCGTTTCTTGTGTGATTGCTCTTTGCCCTACGTGGGCGTTTAGCGTCTCAGCGTTTCTCTGAACTTCCACATACGGAATACGGAAAAGGGTGCTCCTCTCCCGCCTTCCACATCTTCGGCGACGGCGGTGGGGGCATACCCTTTTTCCTTCCGAAGTGAGCTTGCGCAGGAAC
Organism: Syntrophorhabdales bacterium; assembly: GCA_035541455.1. NCBI lineage: Bacteria > Pseudomonadati > Thermodesulfobacteriota > Syntrophorhabdia > Syntrophorhabdales > Syntrophorhabdales bacterium. Next base: position 1 of record DATKNH010000104.1, on the reverse strand, counting down.
C
>DATKNH010000103.1 GCA_035541455.1 Syntrophorhabdales bacterium | reverse complement strand
ATCACGTCCCATCTCTTTAGAAATACGTGCGATTTTCGCGACCATCTGGGCGCTGTCATTGGCGAGCACACCTTTTTCAATGTGCACGCCGTCCTCGAGCCCGGTTCTCACATGTCCGCCGAGTGCTATTGCCACAGCTCCTAATGTGTAAATATTGAGACCTGCTGCAATCAGCGACCATGTAGCGTTTGGCGGTATGGAGTTTTTCAGGAATACAAGATTTTCTGCTGTTGCCTGCAGTCCACCCAGTACACCAAGTACAAACTGAAAGTGGAGCGGCTCGCCAAGCGCATCTAGCGACCGGAGTACCAGAGCGTTATTGATCATGGCCGTATCATAGATTTCAAGCTCGGGAACTACAGTATGCTTTTTCAGCGTGTCGGCGAAATGCAGCATGCTTGCCCAAGGGTTCATCTGAACGTCATTCAAAGTGAACTCCCTCTTTTTTCTGTCGAGCATGCCGACATTGAGAGAGCCGCAGTTGAGAGAGGCCATTTCCGGTTTCACTTCCGGATCAGTTGCCAGCTCGGGAATGATGCCGATTCTGTCTTCCAGTGCGATGCCGGGTCCTCCCCCTGTACTGGTATTGATCACAATGTCACATTCGCTTCTGATAATGCGGATAATCTTTGCGAAAAGTTCTGCCTTCTGAAGCGGATGACCGGTCACAGGGTCCCGGGCGTGCAGGTGGACCACACTGGCGCCTGCCTTGCAGCTGTCGATGGCTGCCCGGGCTATTTCTTCGGGCGTGTGAGGCAAGTTTGGGTTGTGTTGCCTGGTGGTCAGGGCGCCTGCCACAGCTGCAGTGATGATGAGTTTTTCCAAAATAACCCCCCACAATGTCAGGCCGCGTGCCCTTATTTTGTCAGTTACAGCCGATCATCCATCATACCAGACATCTGGTAGAAATAACACAATCTCGCATGAAAATGAAATTCGCTCATTTTTCAGCCAGGACTTCTGCTGCGATTCTTTCAAATACGTCATCAGGGATTGACCATTTTCGGGCTATAGCCTCGCGTTTGACCCGTTCTACCATCTCAGCTACCTGCTCTTTTGTGGCGGTGAGACCGCGGTCCTCCAGCTTTTTCTTAATGCTGGTCCCTCCGCTCATCTTTCCCAGGATCACGTTAAAACCTTTGCGGCCGATCAGTTGCGGTGAAAACGGCATGGTGGAGTAAGGCCTCTCAGATTTGCTCATGCGCAAGGCCATATCAACGACCATCCCTGATTCGTAAGTAAACTCGTTATCTCCTGTGACCGGCTTGTTCATGGGAACGGGTATCTTCGCTATCTCTGAGACGAGCCGGGTTGTGGGATAGATGCGGTCAAGTTTTACTCCTGTGTCAACACCGAGAAGCAGTTCCAGTCCTATCACCACTTCTTCAGTGGCAGCATTCCCCGCTCTTTCTCCGAGAGCGTTGATGGAAGTGTGCACGGTCGATGCGCCTGCCGCCACTCCTGAGAGCATGACTGCAGTCGCGAGGCCGAAGTCGTTATGTGCATGCATCGCTATGGAAACGCCCGGCACCCATTCACGCACCTTCTTCACCATGTGCATTGTGGTCCAGGGCAGCGCCATACCCATGGTATCCGTATAGGTCACTTCATCCACACCGGCATCGTTGACGACACTCTTGTACATTCTCTCCAGGAACTGAAGTGGCGCCTTGGTTGCCTCCCAGGGCATGACGGACGTGTACATACCGTTCTTCTTGGCATGTGCAGCGGCCCTGACCAGTTTCTGTATCATCTGGTTTTCATCGAGACCCCAGACGACCTGTCCAAACCAGGGTGAACCAGGACATTCGACCACAATGCCGTCCGCCCCGTTCTCGAGCGCGAAATCGACCTCCTTCTCGTCCCATCTGCTGAGAAAAACGATTTTGGTTTTGCGCCCGCCACGACGCATCTTCACCAGTTCTCTGGCCACTTCCCGATCATCATCTGAAATTATGGGTAGCAGCTCGACGCTGTATACTCCCATGTCATCCAGTGCTTCATAAATTCTGAGCTTTTCATCGGCTTTGAGAACCACATGGGGCGCCTGCTCAGCTTCTCTCAGAGTTACGTCATGAATCCGGACCTTCTCCGGAGCCGATAGCTGTGCTCGCACTTCAGGAAGGAAATTGAACTCGGTTACCCAGAACTTATCCGTGAACCACTTGCCCGCTTCATTGGCCATGAGTAGACCTCCATTCGATCCTTAACGGTTCTATCTGATTTTCTCCAAAATCGTAGCAAAGTTCTCAACCTGTAACCATACCTGAAAACAGTGATTTTCAATCATTGACAGGGCATTGTTTCGCAGATATACTGAGCACAGAAAAATGTCTTTACCGGCAAACAAAGATCTGGGTGCTCTTGCCAACGAAGATTTGCAAGATATCTTCAACATCATTCATTCAGCCAATTGTCACGTGAGTCTTTCTGAAATGCGAACAGAGGTGCTTGGCTGTTTGCGAAAGGCTTTTCGGGCGGAAGGGGCGGTATTTTTTCTTGGTGACCGGGAGCTCCGGGCAATCGACAATGATAGCATGACCGGAGTGGGTATAAACCCAGGGTATCATGAGAGATGGGTGCGCTATTACAGCCATCACGACCCGTTTCAGCAGGGCAGGTCGCCTGCTGCTCACGCAGTCTGCAAGGTTGATGACATCCTTCCCTACAAAAGGTGGATGAATCTAAGGATTTATAACGAGTTTTATAAGCCGCAGAACATCCACTACAAGCTTTCGCTCTACCTTCGGTCGAGTGAAAAAATCCTTGGCCTGATAGGCATGTTCCGATCGAAAGAGCAGCGGGACTTTTCACAGAGTGATCTGGCGAAAGCGCGCATTCTCGTTCCTCATCTGACAGCGGCTGTGGATAACGCCCTTCGTTTTAAAGAACTTATGTCAACGACACACGATCTCAAAGAGTACCATCTCACCAAAAGGGAGATCGACGTCATTCGTTGTGTTTGCCAGGGCTTGACGAACGACGAAATCGGCAAGCGATTGTATATAAGCAGGTTCACGGTCGAAACCCACCTGAAGAACGTCTTCGATAAAACCGGTGTCAAGCATAGAGCCGGTCTGGCCGGCCTTTTACCGTCACTCTAAAGTCCAGTAGCCCGGGTCCCGAAGGTACTCACTACTTAACCATATACGACTTGCTGAATCGTCTGAATGCTATGGCTCATTTCGCCCGACGCTAACAAGGTATCGCCGGGGGAGTCGTCAGCCTCGACCAGCGTTTAGCAATTGGTTGGAGAATCTAATTACTAATTTTGGATTCAAGATGGAGACCGAGGCGCTCCGAGGACTGGACTCACGAAGGCGTACCTTGGGGTACGTCGAGTAAGAACAGGCCTATGGGCAACGAAGGTATACGCTTGAATCGAAAATTAGTATTAAGATAATGATTATGGCTCCGCGATCTATCCCCGCTCTTCTCGAACAGATAGGCAATCTTCTTGACCTGAAGGGCGAAAATGCCTTCAAGGTGAGGGCCTACCAAAACGCTGCCCGGGCGGTCGCAGAGGTCGATGACCTCGATGAGGTGATACGAACGGGACGTGTAAGGGAGATCAAGGGCATCGGGGATGCAATAGCGAAAAAACTGGAAGAATATGTAACCACAGGCACCATGACCTACTATGAAGAGTTGACCAAAGAAGTGCCGGTCGGCCTGCTTGAACTGCTGGAGATTCCCAATCTGGGCCCGCGCAAGATCAAACAACTTCATGACGATCTCGGCATCACGAATGTAGGCGAGCTGGAGTATGCAGCAAAAGAGAACAGGCTGGCATCACTCTTTGGGTTCGGCGCCAGAACTCAGGAGAAGATTCTCAAGGGCATTGAGTTCGTCAAAAAGCACAAGGGAGAGTTTCTCTACGCTGAGGTCTACCCGGTCGCTCTTGCTATCAAGGAAAGCTTCCACAAGATCATAGAACCGGAACAGGTGTCTCTCTGCGGCAGTATCAGAAGGAGAAAAGAAATCGTCAGGGACATAGACATTCTCGTGGCAGGAGAAAAAGTTGATGAGCTCTCAGCTCATTTCCGGTCGCTCCCTGCTGTGGAAGATGTTATTGCCGAAGGCGAAACCAAAACCTCGGTGCGTCTCTATCAGGGCATTGAAGCTGATTTGCGAGTGGTGGACGCACAATCATACCCTTTTGCCCTCATCTACTTCACGGGGAGCAAAGAACATAATGTGAAGCTCCGGGGCATTGCAAAGAAGAGAGATCTCAAGCTCAACGAGTATGGCCTTTTCTCAGATAGCCGATCCGAGCCTCTGCGCAGCGAGGCAGAGGTTTACGAAGCTCTCGGCCTTCCTTTTATCCCTCCGGAACTCCGGGAGGACATGGGTGAAATCGAAGCGGGGCAGCTCCGTGCACTCCCGCAACTGATAAGCACTGCCGATGTGAGAGGCACGTTCCACGTACACACGGAGATGAGCGACGGAGTGGACAGCTTGGATGCGCTGGTTGAGGCGGCAAAGAAGAGAGGGCTATCCTACCTCGGCATTGCAGATCACTCGAGGAGCGCCTATTACGCAGGCGGACTGAAGGGTGATGCCATAAGAAAACAGTGGGACGAGATAGCCGTTTTTAATAGCGAGCACCCAGATTTTTGTCTCTTTAAAGGTATAGAGAGTGATATACTGCTCGACGGGAGCCTGGACTATGATGATGAGCTGCTGAAGGGCTTTGATTTTGTCATCGCCTCTGTTCACTCCAGCTTCAACCTTAGTCAGGCTGACATGGAAAAAAGGATCATCAGGGCCATGAAGCATCCCTGCACGACCATGCTGGGTCATCCAACTGGAAGGCTTCTTCTCGCGCGTGATGGCTACCGCATCGACATGAGGAACATCATCGAGGCGGCGGCCGCGCATCACGTGATCCTCGAGTTAAATGCAAGTCCCTACCGTCTGGACATCGACTGGAGATACTTGAGGATGGCTAAGGAGCATGGCGTGATGATTGCCATTAATCCTGATGCCCACTCGGCCAGCGGCCTTGACGATATGTACTATGGGGTCAACATAGCCCGGAAAGGATGGCAGGAAAAAAGCGACATACTCAATACACGCACAGCCGAAGAAGTAAAAAAGATTTTCGGGGAGATGCGCCATGAAAAAGGATGTTAAGGGTATCTTCGAAAAATTAAAGAAGATGCATGGCAAGCCCAGAGCCGAGCTAAATTTTTCCAGCCCGCTGGAACTGGTGGTTGCAGCGATTCTTGCGGCGCAGTGCACAGATGAGCGTGTCAACAGGGTGACCGAGTCTCTCTTCAAGAAGTACCGGAAGCCAAAGGACTACACAAAAGTATCTGATGCTGAGCTTGAGGAAGACGTGAAGCCGACGGGCTTTTTCAGAAACAAGGCCCGGAGTCTCAAGAATTTTGCCGATGACATAGAGAAAAGGTTTGGCGGGCGCGTACCCGAAGACGTGGAGACGCTCGTTACCATCAAAGGCATAGGCAGAAAGACTGCCAACATGGTGGCAGGTCTCGCCTTCGGCAAGCCCGCGATAATAGCGGACACGCACCTGATACGTGTATCGCAGAGAATAGGGCTCACCAAAGAACATGAACCCGACAAAATAGAAATAGATCTGAAGAGAATAGTGCCTCAAGATTGGTGGACAGATTTTTCTTTGCTTATTACCCTGCATGGCAGGTATATTTGTATCGCCCGCAAGCCGGATTGTCCGCGGTGCCTTCTGCAGAAGGAATGCGATTTTTACCAGGCCGCCGTCAAAGCGGGCAAGTAAGCGGTCCTGTGACCCAGGATGCCGGTTGACGAGGGTATAGGGGGCAAATCCGAAATCCTAATGTCTAAATCGTAAACAATCAGCCAATCTCAAATGACCAAAACAGTAGGGTGTTGTTTTGGATTTTGGTGATTGAATATTGTTTTGTAATTAGAATTTTCGATATTCGAGATTAACGGCCATTCGGTCAGGAACAAAAGTTCATCAGGGACGGAGGGAGTTAGTTATGGCATTTGATCAGGAAACGTTGACGAATGAAGAGATAGGACGGCTTAAAGAGCTTGCGCGCTTGGCGAAAGGCGACATAGTCAAAATGACGCGATTGGCAGGCTCAGGTCATCCCGGCGGCTCCATGTCCTCGCTGGACATGTATTTGGTTGTTTTTTCTCACGCAAACCTCAGCGGCGCGATCAGGGATCGGGTGATCGTCAGCCATGGTCACACGTCACCAGGCGTCTACGCCGCTCTTGCGAGGCTTGGCCATCTGCCGGTCGATGAAGTCATAGCTTTCTTTCGAAAAACAGGCAGCCCGTTTGAGGGGCACGTGGTGCGGGGATTGCCGTTCATTGACTGGTCAACAGGAAACCTTGGTCAAGGCCTCTCCGCGGGGTGTGGTTTCGCCCTCGGCTCCAAGCTGAAGAAAGAGGACGGGCATGTCTACGTGCTGATGAGCGACGGAGAGCAGGCAAAAGGGCAAGTCGCAGAGGCGAGAAGATTTGCGAAGAAGTACTGCCTTGACAACATCACGGTTCTGATCGATTACAACCGCATTCAGATCAGCGGGTGCGTGGATGATGTGATGCCCGTCAATATAATTGAGAACTACCTCGCCGACGGATGGGATGTTCTCGAAGTGGACGGTCATGACGCGGGCGAGCTGTATGCGGCATTGCGCAAGGCGCGGCAGACGCAAGTCCCCACGTGCATCCTTGCGAATACGGTCATTGGTAAGGGTGTCCCGTTCATGGAAGGCAAGGCCGAATACCACGGCAGAGCCTTGAATGACAAGGAATATCCTGAGGCTCTCGTCGCTCTTGGAATAGACGATGATTTTGCGCTCTACAAGGAAAAACGTAAAGGAGTGCCCCAATGGAAGCCTCAGGCCGGCGAAAGAGATGGTGCGAGCAGCCTCATTACAGGTGTTCCTTTTACCTACTCTGATGCAGACGGGCTTGATAACCGATCGGCTTTCGGTAAGGCGCTCAAGGATCTGGCGGATAAGAATATCCCTGGAGGTAAGCTCATCGCCGCCTTCGACTGCGATCTTGCGAGTTCTGTGAAAACGTCCGATTTTTGCAAGTGCTCGCCTGACCAGTTCTTTCAATGCGGCGTGCAGGAGCATAATGCAGCTACCATCGCCGGCGCCCTGTCGGCCGCTGGAGTGGTAACGTTCTTCGCTGACTTCGGCGTGTTTGCACTGGATGAAACCTATAACCAGCACAGGCTGAATGATATCAACAAGACTAATCTCAAAGTGGTGGGGACGCACCTGGGTCTTGATGTGGGACAGGACGGCAAGACTCACCAATGCATCGACTACATAGGTCTTACGCGCAACCTTTACAACTTCAGGGCAATAATACCTGCTGACACGAATCAGGTGGACCGGGTTACCAGATACATCGCTTCCACAAACGGCAACTTCTTCATCGGAACAGGAAGAGGCAAATGGCCCATCATCCACGGTGAGAAGGGCGCGCCCTTTTTTGGAAACGGATACGAGTTCAAGTACGGCACAATGGATGTGATCAGAACCGGTAAAGATGCTGCCGTCATCACGTATGGAGGTATGCTGGGGAAAGCGCTGGCAATAAGAGAAAATTTGGCAAAAGAGGGCGTATCTCTGGCTGTGGTGAACATGGCCTGCGTCGACGAAGTCGATGAACAGGTAATGCAGGGGCTTCTCGGCGTTAAGGGAATCTTCACGTACGAAGACCACAATCCCGCGACCGGCATCATGCCCCCGATCGCGTACTACCTGTTGCAAAAAGGGTATAAAGGAAAAGTGGAAAGCTTCGGCGTAAAGGCGTACGGAAAATCAGGCGAGACGGAAGAGCTCTTCAAGGCCGAAGGCCTGGACGTGGAGTCGATGACTCAAGCGCTGCTCGCAGCGGTGAAGTAAGAAAATGAAAGTGAGCAGTAAGCAGTGAGCAGTGGAAGACAGTGACCAGAAAGTGAGCAGCAAACAGTGGAAGACAATGCAACGTGGCGAGTGTGGAGAGCGGACACTCGGCAATAAATGTTTTGAACTGCTCACTTTAAACTTTTATCCCGGAGGGAGAGATGGCGGACAACATTAAGGACATGTACAAAAAAGTAGTCAAGGACAAATTCCCCGACACCATCAAGATCGACATGGGCGGGCAAGTACTCGAGTACCGGAAGAGGGTCTGGAGCATCTACGATGCAGATGAAAAGGCGGACGTGGAGCGGGGCGTCCGGTACGGCGAGAACCCGGATCAGCCCGCAGCCCTTTACGAGCTGGCACACGGCAACATCACGCTGGGCGATGTTCGGTTCTTTGACTTCGATAACGGACTGGTGAGCAGACTTACGGAGAAGGACCAGTTGCAGGTGGGGAAGCACCCCGGGAAAATTAATCTCACGGATGTGGATAATGCTCTCAACATCATCAGATTCCTTGACAAGAAACCTGCGTGCTCGATAATGAAGCACAACAACCCGTGCGGTGCAGCCTACGGATCTACGTCAGCCGACGCATTCGAAAAGGCGTTCTGGTGCGATCGGATTGCGGCCTTCGGGGGGGCGGTGGTCTTTTCGAAGACACTCGATGCTGAAACCGCCAAGGCAATGGTGCCGTATTATTTCGAAGTGGTCTGCGCACCTGAGTATGAAGGGTCAGCCCTCGATATTTTGAAGAAATGGAAGAATCTGAGAATACTCCAGATCAAGGAGATCGAGAGGCTGCAGGCCTACAAGACGAAAAGAATCATTGACTTCAAGTCGCTCATGGATGGCGGTCTCATTATCCAGGAATCGCAGCCCTTCAGGATTAAGGGCAAGGAAGACCTGAAACCGGCACAGGCCACGTACAAGGGGCAGGAGTACAAAATCAAGAGAGCGCCCAGTGAAAAAGAGCTCGAGGACATGCTCTTTGGGTGGTATGTCGAATCAGGCGTAAGCTCCAATTCAGCTCTTTTTGTAAAGAATGAAGCCACCGTGGCCATCGGCACCGGAGAGCAGGACAGGGTAGGCGTGGTCGAGATCGCTACCTTCAAGGCGTACACGAAATTTATGGATGGCCAGGTCTTTAAGAAGTTCGGCGTTCCCTACGCAGTGTTCAAGCTGGAAGCAGAACGGGGCGCGAGAAACATGGGAGACCTGAAAGAGATAGAGGAGTACACGAAGAGTCAGAAAGGCGGCCTCCTGGGGTCTATCGTTGTGTCTGATGGTTTCTTCCCGTTCAGAGACGGCGTTGATGCGGCGATCAAGGAGGGCGCCACCGGTGTAATTCA
>DATKNH010000102.1 GCA_035541455.1 Syntrophorhabdales bacterium | reverse complement strand
ATGGGGCTAGACAGATAAGAGCACCAAGTAAAATGGCGACGCTAACCTTTTTCATCTCTAGTACTTCCTCCCATTCAAAGCATAAACCCCAAAGATTCTCGTGTCAACAACCCCCAGCTTCAGAGTTGGCCTTAATGCTTAAGAGCATAAACCATGCCAGTTCAGAGTCCCTCACCGCAACTGGCTCAGCCTCAACCGATTACCTAAAGGTTCTGGGTGTTTTTGGACTAATTGCGTCCTGGATCGGGGATATGGAAGGGACAGACAAACGACATTAGTGTCGAATTACTGCTATCTGATTCGACATTTTCTGACGCGGCGCGACCGAAAACGCTCGCTGGCCCCGTACGTTAGCCGGACTTTGTTTCCTGACCATTGTTTTTCAAGCTTACCGGCGTTAGATTATCAGAAAACAAGAGGAGGTCTTCTATGAAATCTTGCACAGGTGCGCTCGCACTCGTCGTAGCGCTGCTTATAACGGGAATAGCCTATGGAGCGGACGATCAGGCCCTCAGGACAGAGAAAGAGCAGAGAAGTTATGCCATAGGCGCTCAGATGGGGAGTGATATGAGGCGCTTCGGTATGGAAGTGGATCCTGATCTTGTGGCAAGGGGCTTCCGGGATGCCTATTCAGGCGGGAAGCTTCTTCTCAGTGACCAGCAAATGTCTGAAACAATGACTGGCGTCGGCAGGACAATGGAAGCCAAAGGCACTGAGATGATGAAGCAGGATGCCGAAAGGAACAGGAAGGAGGGGGAGGCATTTCTTGCACAGAACATGAAAAAGGAAGGGGTGAGAACCCTGCCGAGCGGGTTGCAATACAGGGTCCTTAGAGCGGGCACAGGCCGCACCCCGAGGGCAACGGATACTGTTACGGTGAATTATCGCGGAACCTTTATTAACGGCACTGAGTTTGACAGCTCCTACCGCCGTGGACAACCATTCGTCTTTCAGGTTAACCGCGTGATCAAGGGTTGGGTAGAGGCTCTCCAAATGATGAGCGTGGGTGCGAAATGGCAACTTTTCATACCAGCTCGTCTCGCTTACGGCGAACAAGGAGCGCCCCCGGCCATAGGGCCCAACGCCACATTAATCTACGAGGTGGAGTTACTCTCAATCAAGTAACTCGTCAAGAGAACCCCCCTCCGGTGCGGCAAGGCAGCGCGCGGGTACCCGGCTCAAACATATCGTCGGAGTGGGAAACGAAGGTAGGCGCAAAGGGCAACCTGGCATAATGGACTTTTGACGCCGCCGCCCTTAACCTGCTATATTCACGTTATGAAGCAGATCGTCATTGGCACCGCAGGCCATATCGACCACGGCAAGACCGCCCTGGTAAAAGCACTCACCGGCATTGACTGCGACAGGCTCAAAGAAGAAAAAGAACGGGGCATAACCATAGAGCTCGGTTTTGCGCATTACAGATTCGGGGATGATCTTCTGGCAGGCATCGTCGATGTTCCCGGCCACGAACGTTTTGTAAAGCATATGGTGGCAGGAGCCTGGGGCATCGACATGGTGCTCTTCGTAATTGCAGCAGACGAATCGGTCATGCCGCAGACGAGGGAGCACCTGGATATCTGCGAGCTGCTCGGCATCAAGAGGGGGATTGTAGCGATCACCAAGAAAGATCTGGTAGAGCCTGACATCGTGGAACTGGTCAAGGAGGAAATACGGGATCTCGTCAAAGGTCGGTTCCTTGAAGGTGCACCGGTCATTGCTGTTTCATCAGTAACGGGTGAAAACATCGACCTCCTCAAGGAGCATATAAGAAAAGTAGCAGATGAGATTCAGGAGCGGTCCAAAGCGGGCGTCTTCCGATTACCTGTTGACCGGGTCTTCACTATTAAAGGCTTCGGTACGATCGTAACGGGCACGTGCATCTCGGGTCAGATACGCGAGGGCGAAGAGGTGGAAATTTACCCTACCGGGAGGAGGGCAAAAGTAAGAAATATACAAGCCTACCATGAAGACGCGAGCGAGGCGGCGGCGGGCCAGCGTGTAGCACTCAACCTGCAGGGAGTAGAAAAGCAGGAGATAGAGCGGGGAACGCTCGTGGGCAGACCGGAAAGCCTGATGCTGACCAGCCGCATCGATGCGACATTCCGGTATCTCAAGCTGCCCTTCAAAGCTATAAAAAATGGGAGTATTCTGCGGTTTCATATTGCGACCACACAGGTGGAAGCCCGGCTCGTCTTGCTCGACCGGAAGAGCATAGAGCCGGGAGAAGAGGCATTCGCACAGTTCATTTTCATGGAGCCGGTAGTGGTACTGCCAGGCGACAGGTATATTCTGCGGGGATCTTATAGCGTACAGACGCTTGGCGGAGGCACAGTACTCGACATCCTGCCAAAAAGACACGCGAGAAAGGCAGGAGACCTTGCCAGGACTTTCTCCCTGCTGCGTGAGGGCAGTATTGTCGATAGGATCGAGTATCATATCCTGAAAGGAGCATACGAGGGTATGCGGAGAGAGACGCTTGCCGTTCTCCTGGGCACAGAAGAAAAGGCTATTGAAAGGGCCATTGCGGAGCTGACCCAGACCGCAAAGGCAAAACTGATCGGGAGAACCCTCGTTCACTCAACTCATTTTTCCGACTATAAGGCTAGGCTGCAGGCGCTCCTTACAGACTTTCATGCCAAGAACCCTCTTAAGGTGGGCATCTCCAAAGAAGAGTTACGCACGAAACTGCCCAAGGTAGAACCTCATGTGTTCCAAGTTGCCCTTGAGGAACTTATCAAAGCGGGTCAGCTGGAAGCAGAGAAAGATAAGGTACTCTTGAAAGGCGCGGCCCGACCGGCTGACAAGTCAGTGCAAGAGGAGGAGGAACAAATCCTCAAGAAGCTCCAACGGGCAGGACTCACGCCGCCAAGCCTAAATGAGCTTTCTGCGGACTTGAACATCAAGGAGGCCAGCCTTCGTGACATGCTCGGGAAACTGGCGCACGAAGGAAAAGTTGCGAAGATCAAGGGAGACATGTACTTCGATGCCCGAGTGATAGAGGCGTTGAAAAAGAAAGTGGTTGATCATCTGGAGCAGCGTAAGGAAATGATGCCGTCAGACTTTAAGAACCTTACAGGTGTCTCTCGAAAGTACATGATACCGCTGCTTGAATACTTTGACGAAACAAGGCTCACCATCAGGAGCGGAGACAAACGACTCCTCCGAACCGCCTGAATGCCGGGTTGAATTTCGCGCCCATCTTCGTTGCCCTTCTCCTCCCCTCGCATCGACGTGCTATCAGTACGTCTCCGTTCGTGTCGTTTCGGAGCGCCTCGATATTCATCGAAATTTAACCCGAAGTTCCATGTGAAATCACGATAAAAATCGTCTCTTTCCCTTGCCGGTAGCCGGGAAGCTCAAAACTGGGTCCTTCTGTTTGTGCCCATGTAATACTATATTTTTTACTTGACAGCATTGTATAGTAATGCTATGATGTGCTCATGTACATCGATGTGGTCCCCAATCGCAACTCACGGCCGGCTGTTCTTTTGCGGGAAGCGTGGCGTGAAGGCAAGAAGGTCAAGCGGCGGACGGTTGCGAATCTCACGGACTGGCCGGAAGAGAAGGTCGAAGCACTCCGGCGCGTCCTGAAGGGTGAAACCGTTGTCGCACCGAAGGAAGCCTTCCATATCGAGCGCTCCTTGGCGCACGGCCATGTGGAGGCAGTACTGGGAACGATCCGGAGAATCGGCCTCGATACCGTCATCGCATCCAGGAGAAGCCGCGAGCGCGATCTCGTCATCGCCATGCTGGCGGAGCGGCTCCTCCACCCTTCCTCGAAACTGGCCACGGCCCGGCTCATGCATACCACCACGCTCGCGGAAGAGCTCGGCGTTGGTGATGCCGACGAGGACGATCTCTACCGGGCGATGGACTGGCTTCTGTCCCGCCAGGAAACCATTGAAAAGAAGCTCGCTGCAAAGCACCTCGCGGAAGGGGCACCCGTGCTCTACGACGTGACGAGCAGCTACTACGAAGGAAGGACCTGTCCCCTGGCCCTCTTCGGCCACGACCGGGACAAAGAGAAAGGGAAGCCGATCATCGTCTACGGGGTCGTCACCGACCACGAGGGCTTGCCGGTCGCGGTCAGCGTCTATCCCGGCAACACCGGTGACCCCACCACGGTACCCGACCAGGTCGAAACACTGAAAGGCCGCTTCGGATTGAACCGCCTCGTTCTGGTCGGCGACCGGGGCATGCTCACGACGACGCAGCTCGAGACCCTGAAGAGCCACCCGGGTATCGGCTGGATCTCGGCGCTGCGCTCCCGGGCTATCCGGAACCTGGTCGAAGGGGGTGCCCTCCAGCTCTCGCTCTTCGACCAGACGGATCTTGCCGAGATCGCATCCGACGACTACCCCGGCGAGCGGCTCATCGCCTGCTTCAACCCGCTTCTGGCCGAGGAGCGCAAGAGAAAGCGAGAAGAGCTCCTTGCCGCGACGGAGAGGGAACTTGAGCGCATCGAACGGCAGGTGGCACGGCGCACCCGCACCCCGCTCGACAAGGCCGAGATCGGGAAAAAAGTCGGGGGCGTGCTCAAGCGGTTCAAGGTAGGCAAGCACTTCAAAGTGACGATCGGGGAAGGAACCTTCTCCTTTGCCCGGAACGAGCAATCGATCCAGAGAGAGGAAGCCCTGGACGGCATCTACGTCATCCGCACGAGTGAACCAGAAGAAACCCTCTCCCCCGAGGACGCGGTCCGCACGTACAAGAACCTCGCGCACGTCGAGCGCGCCTTCCGGAGCTTAAAAGGGCTCGACCTGCTCATACGGTCCATCTGGCACAGGACCGAAGCGCATGTCAAAGCCCACATCTTCCTCTGCCTGCTCGCCTACTACGTGGAGTGGCATATGCGCAGGGCCCTCGCACCGCTCCTGTTTGATGACGAAGAACTGCCGGAGAAAAGAAAGACGAGACACGCGGTGCGGCCGGCGAAAGCCTCTCCCTCAGCCCTGAGGAAAAAGAGGACGGGCATGACGCCGGACGGTCTTCCCGTCCAGAGCTTCTCGACGCTCCTCGCCGAACTCGCCACCCGCTGCCGTCATCGTGTGAGGATCGGTACCGATCCTGCTCAACCTTCTTTTTCTCGGGTAACCGAGCTCACACCTCTTCAGGCACGGGCGTTTGAGCTGCTCAGGTTGTAGCCAGTAAAGGGAAACCCCTCTCTCTTAAAAATCCTACTCCCACAAGGGAATACTGCATCACGGGGAAAGGAACTTCGG
>DATKNH010000101.1 GCA_035541455.1 Syntrophorhabdales bacterium | reverse complement strand
GCGCGAGCCCTTCAACGATAGCAGTCTTACCGACACCTGGATCGCCGATGATGACAGGGTTATTCTTCGTCCTCCTTGAGAGCACCTGCATCACCCGCCTGATCTCCTCGTCCCGTCCGATAACCGGGTCGAGTTTTCCTTTCCGCGCCTCTTCCGTGAGGTCGCGAGTATACTTCTGCAGAGCCTGATACTTCTCCTCCGGCGCCTGGTCCGTGATTCTCTGCGATCCCCGTATGTCTTTAAGCACCGCGTATATCCGGTCTTTCGTCACACCCTGACTCTTCAAGATGCCGGCTGCGGCTCCCTGATTAAGGTCTGCTATTCCGATAAGCAGATGCTCGAGGCTCACATACTCGTCTTTAAGCCTCTCAGCTTCTGAGAAGGCGATCTCAATTGCCTTGTTGAGGCCCGGCCCGAGATAGACCTGGCCAGCACCCGACACCTTCGGCATTCTGGTGAACTCTTTTTCAAGCTCACCCTTTATCGCTGCCGGGCTGGCTCCAAGCTTTTCCAGCGCTGAAACAACAATCCCCTCTTTATCACTTACAAGGGCATAGAGCAAATGCTCGGCTTCGATGGCCTGATGCCCGAGCTGTTCCGCCTTCTTTCTGGCCTCTTCTATTGCTTCCTGCCCCTTAATGGTAAACTTATCCCACCTCATAACATTCTCCTTTACAAGTGTGTCCCCGAAATGACCCTTGTATACAAAATAATCACTGATCGCTAGTCTTTCAAGTGTTCTCCTACGCGCGCGTAACCTACACCGTACGCATTCCCGGCTGTGCGTATCCGCCAGCATCCGTATAGATTCGGCCTTGTCCTTGTTGACTTCCCACCTGTACCTATGGAACAATGCCGCATGGAAGAGATTCTTCAATACCTCCGTAGCGGCGGTGACGTCGGCGCCGCCGTAGATACCTACATCAGCCTCACTCCGCAGGAGAAAACCACTCTCCTGGAGAAAATTGGCGTCACAAGAAGTGAGCGGGTCGCGCTATTCCTCAGCAAGATACTGGATGTCACGCCCGAGCGTGACCTGCAGAAGTCGATAAAGAAGCTGCTCTTCTTGCTCAAGACTCAGGGGATCCGTGTGGAAGAGCCGAAGATCTCAGGTGAGTCTGTTCTCAGAAAGGTCGAGACGGTGCGGGAACAGATGGCTTTTCTCTCCAACTACGACCCCGAAGATACGAGAGTGGTGCTCCTCGCTTTCGAGATCAAGAAGAAGCAGTTCCTCTTCATCCATGCTGTTTCCCACTTTTCAAAAGGTCTCATCGAGTTGGCCGCTATGCCTCTCCCCCGAAACCAGCTGGATGCGATCCTGCAGGATTACCGCGAGAGAGCAACGCGCCCTATGGTACTTGCGCACATTGCTCCAAAGTACGCCAGTTTTCTGCTGGAGGAGGCTTCCGCCATTTCAGGCTCACACGCAGATGACTTGAGAAGTCTCAAGCCCCTCATGGCCGGTCTCAAGGGCCCGGTCCAGAAACCGGATGACATATCCAACCTGCCGGTACCGGACGAGACCAGGTCCAGAAGTCTGCAAGCAATCCTTTCGGACCCGCTGGTGGAACCATTCATGCTCGCATGGGACAGCATGGAAAGCGATAAGAAGGAGCTGGATGGCGCCATCAATCCTTCGTCCATTGTGCTCCCGCCTCACGTCGTCGAAGAACGGCGCCAGGCGTTCGTTAATGACCTTGTTGTATCCGACAAGCTCAGGTCGGCCCTTCGCTTGCTCAAGCGACTACTGCAAGACTATGCCTACCTGTTCCACGCCGCGCAGGAGTTCGACGCCTTCAAAGGTATTGTTGATGGTCTTCGCGATGAGTCGTTCGTCCGTGACGCCCTGCTCTTCTTTGTGAAGAAGTCTTTTGAGAAGAAGGAAGAAGAAAAAGAGGGCGTTCTGGTCGATCCCTTCAAACAGAACCCGCCTAACCCACCCTACCCTCGCTCGCGCTGACGGGAGCGACAAAATCACGCTCTCAAGCATGGGTGAATACATTCACTGTTTGCGAGAACGCGTGATGTGAGTAACACCCGTGGAAAATCCCGCGGGTACCCGGCTTGCCCGTGGGAATCTACTGTCCAAATTTCAAACAAGTTCTAATGTCAAGAATCCCTGAACCCACGAGTTCGGTCATAGAATAAAAAAATCGTTTGGAATATTTGAAATTCGAAATTGTTTATGATTTGGCGCTTGGAATTCAGGATTTGCTTTATTGCAGGCGCCCAACCGGACCGGGAAACGCGGGAGGGGGGATGCATTCCCGGCCAGCCGGGCGCCTGCTGCGGGGTGGTTCTGTAGCCTACTTCGGCGTGACCGCCGCAAACATTTTGTTGCCTCCCCTTTGCACAAGAAGTAGTATGCTCTCGTTGTCTTTTGCCTTTGCTATCTGATCCATGAGACTGCGAACGTCCTTCACCGGCTTCCGGTCCACTTCACGGATAACGTCACCCTGCCGTATGCCCGCATTTTCCGCCGGGCTTCCCGGTTCAACCTGCGTGACCACGACGCCGGCACTCTCTTTCAGCCCGAGGGCCTGCGCGATGTCAGGGGTGATGTTCTGCACACCGATCCCCAGTTTCTTGCCGGCAGGCGCCTTGGCGAGTTCAACTGTTTTGTCCTCCATTTCTGCAACTTTCAGTTCCTTCGAGATCGTCTTTCCATTTCTCGAGACCTTCACGGAAACGCTCTTTCCGATGGGAGTAGAGGCAACCACCTGCGGTAGGTCCTTTGACTCCTTGATCTGCTTTCCATCGAACTCAACGATGACGTCGCCCTGCTCGATACCTGCCTTTTCAGCCGGGCTGTCCTTGAATACCTCTGCAACGAGAGCTCCCTGTTTGTCCTTGATGTTGAAGGACTTGGCCAGTTCATCCGTGACCTCCTGAATGCTCACACCGAGCCATCCCCTTGTCACCTTCCCTTTATCCTTCAACTGCGGAACCACGTTCTTAGCCATGTTCACGGGAATCGCAAAACCGATGCCCTGTCCCGAAGCGATGATTGCCGTATTGATGCCTATCACTTCACCCTTGGTGTTGATCAGCGGACCACCGGAGTTCCCGGGATTGATCGATGCATCCGTCTGGATGAAATTGTCATAGGGGCCTGCGCCGATCGTCCTGCCTTTCGCGCTGACAATACCTGCGGTAACCGTTTGCTCCAATCCAAAAGGACTGCCGACCGCGACGACCCAGCTCCCAACCTTCAACTCGTCCGAATTACCCATGGCGAGAGGATGCAGAGCCTCGGAACTCTTGATCTTGATCAATGCAAGGTCTGTCTTGGGGTCCCTGCCGACTACCTTCGCCTCGAACTCCTTGCCACTGGCGAGCTTGACCTTGATCTCATCTGCGTTCTCGACCACGTGATTGTTAGTCACTATGTAACCCTCACCGTCAATAATGAAGCCTGACCCGAGGCTCTTCTGCGGAACTCCTTCAGATGAGCCTTCATCCCCGGGGCCGCCGAAGAAATCTTCAAACGGATTCTGCCTCCCCGAAGGGCCTCCGAAGAAGTGGCGGAAGACGCGACCGCCGCCTTTGATGGTCTTAGACGCCTGGATGTTCACCACGCCGTCGCGAACCTTCTCTGCAAGCTCCGCGAAGTTTCCCGGCACCATGACCGGTGCATCAGTCCCTTTTGCCGCCGAGACCGCAGTATCCGACGTCTTCACTGCTTTCGAGACGCCATACCCGAATCCTGTCATAAGCCCAGCTATAACCAACGTAATTAAGAACTTTTCAAACCTGTTCACCCGCTCCATCTCCAATCTCCTTTTTTGTTGTTGGCTGCGATCAGCCTCTTATCTTGAAAACATTTTAACCGTTGAAGCTGATGGGAAGATTACGGGAAGATTACAGAACGGTAATGTTAAAAAGGCAGGTTCAATGGCCGGGCAGACTGACTGTAAATGTGCTTCCCTGGCCTGGCGCGCTCGTGACCGTTATATCTCCACCGTGAGCCCTCGCAATAGCCCGCGCCAGACTCAGACCCAGCCCGGTGCCCGTCTGTGAGCGGCTGCGATCGCCCCTGTAAAACCGCTCGAAGATGCGCGGCAGTTCAGGAGCGGTGACGCCGATGCCGGTGTCGGACACGGAGATCAGTACTCCATGTTTCTCGTTTTCGGCAACCACCACTTTCACCTCTCCGCCGGGCTGAGTGTATTTGATGCTGTTGTCCAGAAGGTTTGAAAGCATGCGCTGCAGGATCGACACATCCCCGTAAAATGAGATTCTTTCCGGAGTATCACAGTGCAGACCTATGTTCTTATCCTCTGCGCTGGGTTGGAAAAGCTCGCACGCATCCCGAACAACCCGCGCCACATCGACCTCTTCGAACTTGAGCTTATCTACACCCGCCTCAGTCTTCGAAATCAGGAGCATGGTGTTAATCATCTCCAGCAGCCGATCGCATTCCTCAACCGTGCTCGCAGCCAGGGATTCAAATTCGGTGATCGATTTGCCTGTGGTCAACGTCACTTCGGCGGCCCCGCGTATCCTGGTAATCGGACTTTTCAGGTCGTGGGCTATATTGTCGGTCATCTCCTTCAGTTCGGTGAGGAGCGTTTGGACGCGGTCGAGCATCTGGTTGAAGGTCACGGCGAGCTGATCGACCTCGTCGCCCCTTTCTTTCACCGGCACCCGTTTTTCGATGGCGCCCTCTGATATCATCGTTGCCGTACGCGTCACAGCCTCTATACCCGACACTGCGCGCCTGGCCATGAACCAACCGACACCGGCAGCAAGCACGATCACTAAAGCCATGGTGGTGACAAAAATCCCCTTGAAAGCATCGAGGAATCGCGAATAGTTCTCCATGACTTCTCCCACCTGCACGATGATCGTGGGACTGAGCATCGCATAGAGCACACGCACCTCGTCCCTGCGGGATGGGATGACCACGGTTTCAAAGACAGGACCAGCGCCGCCCAACAGCTGCTGAACTGCAGCAGCGCTTATGCTGATGTCCTGCCAGTACTCCATGTTGGACGATGAAAAAGCAACGCCGTTAGCATAGAGCAGGCGAAAAAATACTTTTCGCACGCCGGCGGCCTGTGTCTCGATCACTGCAGTTCTTGCGACTTCCTCGATTCCTTCCGAAGCAAGCGCTGCCGCATATCTCCTCACTTGCCCTGCGAGTTCCTGATTCGTCCTGTCCCGGATGACGGACGTGATAAGCGTATAGAACAGCAGAAAAGCAATGCAGGAACAAAGGGTGAAGATCCCCGCATACCAGAGCGTGAGACGGAAGGCGAGTCGGTTTCGCAACCTAGGCGTCCCTGAGGACATAGCCAACTCCCCGTATGGTCTGAATCAACTTTTTCGGAAAATCCCGGTCCACCTTGTCTCTGAGCCTGCAGATTCGCGCCTCGACGACATTTGTCTGCGGATCAAAATTATAGTTCCACACGTGCTCCATGATCATGGTCTTCGATACGACGCGTCCTGCATTACGAACAAGATATTCAAGCAAGGAGAATTCAGCAGGCTGAAGTTCGAGCATCTTGCCTTCCCTCGTGACTTCCCTCGTGAGCAGGTTGATGGAAAGGTCTCCCACGCTGAGGCGAGTCGGTTCGGATATGCCGCCTGCCCTGCGTATCAGCGCCTGGACGCGTGCAAGCAACTCTGAAAAGGCAAACGGCTTAGTAAGATAATCGTCTCCCCCTGTCTGCAGGCCTTTCACGCGGTCATCGACCGACCCTCTGGCGCTCAGGATGATGACCGGAGTCGCCACCTTCTTTTTCCGCATCTCCGCAATGACCGACAAACCGTCCAGCTTTGGCAACATGATATCAATGACAGCCGCATCGTAGGGTTCGGTAAGGGCGAGGTGGAGACCCATCTCACCATCGGTCGCGTGGTCGATTGCATAGCCTGCAGCTTTTAATCCCTTGATGATAAAAGACGCGATCTTGACGTCATCTTCGATGAGAAGTATTCGCATAAGACACCCATACATTATGGCGCGGGCAAAGGTAATAAGCAACAACTGATACCGATTAGTCTTCAGGCGGATACCTTCGTTGTCGCTCAGGCAGCTCTCATTGATCTGGCTAGGAATCGGTGTACAATATCGAAAGCGATAAAAGAAGTTAAAAGTAGGCACAGGAATCATGGGCAGGTTTGTTGTCAAAGATATATTCTACAAGAAAGCCAAGCAGGAGGGCTTCAGGGCCAGAAGCGCGTACAAGCTCCAAGAGATACAACAGAAGTATCGTGCACTGCGCCAGGGCGACAAGGTCCTTGACCTGGGATGCGCGCCTGGGAGCTGGCTGCAGGTGATCTCGGGGCTGGTAGGCGAGAAGGGTTTTGTCCAGGGAATCGACCTGCTGCCCATCGCACCTTTACCGCAGAAGAATCTCAGGGCCGCAAAATCGGATATCAGAACCCTGAATGTCGCCGAACTGTTGGCGAGTCTCTCCATCCCATCTTTCGACGTGATTACCTGCGACATAGCACCAAACCTCTCCGGTATCCGTGACGTTGATAACGCGCGTATCGCCGAACTCTTTGGCGCTGTATTGGCAGTGGTTCAGAGAGGGCTTAGGCCAGGAGGTACCTTCATCATCAAATCGTTCTTCAGCGAAGACTTGAAGCCGACTATCAGAGAACTTGAAACTATCTTCGGCCGCGTATCGATGTTCAAGCCGTCTGCT
Source organism: Syntrophorhabdales bacterium (assembly GCA_035541455.1). NCBI lineage: Bacteria > Pseudomonadati > Thermodesulfobacteriota > Syntrophorhabdia > Syntrophorhabdales > Syntrophorhabdales bacterium. Next base: position 29,298 of record DATKNH010000101.1, on the reverse strand, counting down.
TCCCGCGGTGTCAGCTCCGAGATCTATCTCATCTGCCAGAACAAAAGAGAGCAACCGGCAGCCACTTGAGCGTTAACTCGGCCGGCGGGTACCAGGCTGGGCGACCCGAAGGAAAGGCCGTGCAGTGATCTGGCTGTGCGGCCCTCGGCTCTGAACACATTATCTGTGGACAGAAGGAGGAGAAAATAGTAAACTATGCCGTCGAAAGTTCCGCACCCAACCTGTGGCTTTCGGTAGAATCCTGCAAAACAAGCCTTGAGATATAATCCACGCGCAAGAATAGTGGAGAGGCAGTCTGCATATGGAGAAGGATACTATGGAACCAACGGCACTTGAAATGACCGCGTCCGAAAACGCGAACGAACCGGAAGAGAGCTTCGCAGAACTATTTACAAAGCAAAGCAATTTGCCGGGCCGGCTGGAGCCCGGCCAGAAGGTTAAAACACGCGTCATCAGCGTTGTCAACGACGCAGTCTACGTCGACCTCGGGGGAAAGAGTGAGGGAGTGATCGACCTTGCCGAATTAACAACAGATGACGGAACATGTACGGTGAAGCAGGGCGAAGAGATCGAGGCCTTTTTCGTTTCCGTGCAGCACGGCGTCAGAAAACTTACCACCAAGATTCGCGGCTATTCGACACTCACCCTCGCAGAGATCAGGGATGCTCATGCAGCTGGTTTGCCTGTCAGCGGGAAGGTAAGATCGGAAGTGAAGGGCGGCTTCGAGGTTTCAGTCGGAGGCGTGCGTTGTTTCTGCCCCCTTTCGCAGATAGATCTTAAAGGAGCGCGCGACGTCGGCTCATACGTTGGTCAGACCCTTCCATTTAAGGTTCTCGAGTACGAGGAAGACGGCCAGAATATCATTCTCTCCCGGCGAGCCCTTCTGGAAGAGCAGCGCGATGCAGAGATCGAAAAGCTCAAGGCAAGTCTCACAGTGGGAACCGAACTGACCGGCAAGGTGCGCTCTGTACAGAGTTTCGGGGCCTTTGTTGATCTGGGCGGTGTTGATGGGCTTATACCTGTCAGCGAGATGGCCTGGGGCCGGGTTGAAAAACCGGAAGACCTGCTCTCAACAGGCGACGAAGTACGGGTCAGGATCATAGGGATAGACTGGGCGAAGCAGCGGGTCACACTGAGTCTAAAGGCTCTGCAGTCCGATCCATGGGAGAGCATGGCTGAACGCTACCACGTGGATGACCAGGTGCGTGGCGTCATCGTGCGCCTCACTCAGTTCGGCGCGTTCGTGAACCTGGAGCAGGGTATCGATGGGCTCATTCACATTTCTGTCCTTGGCGGTGGAAGGCGTATACGTCACCCCAAAGATGTTGTTGAAGTGGGCCAGATGGTAGAAGCGTATGTGACCGCCGTCGACCCGGCGAACAAAAGGATCTCGCTCTCTTTGCAGCCGAGAGTGGCCAAGGAAGATGTGGCCCTGCCGGAGGTGGGTGAAGTGCTGGAAGGCTCAGTGGACAGGGTTATGTCATTCGGCATATTCATCAAGCTGGACAGCGGTCTCTCAGGGCTTTTGCCGAATCCGGAAGTAGGGACACCGAAGGGGACCAACCACAGTCGCATGTTCCCTGAGGGCACGAAAATGCAGGTGCTCGTTAAGGCGGTCGACACAGAGAAAGGCAAAATCTCACTGAGTCGTATCGGCCTCGAGGAGAAAGTTGCCCAGGAAGAATTCAAACAGTACCAGGATTCGGTCAGGAGCCAGGAGAAGGCCTCGGGAAGCCTCGGAAGCTTAGGCGATCTGCTCAAAGCAAAGTTCAACCTGGACAAAAAATAGCAGAATTTGAATTGAATTGTAACTCGTGACTCGTAACTTGTAACTCGTCACACTCTCTTAATCTATCCATCTCACGAATTTGTCGATAGCGTCGCGTGACGACTTGAATCGGTTGATGGGATCGTCATCCTCAGGAAAACCCATAGCCACACCGATAATCACACTTTTGGTCTCCGGAATACCGAGTTCGTCTTTGATCTCGTCGCTGTAGGCAGTAATGAGACCGATGGGGCAGGTAGAAAGGCCTGCACTGTGCGCAATCAGCAGGAGATACCCCAATACGATGCCGATATCCACGTAGTTGCTCTGTGAGAAAGCCTTATCGATGCAGATGATTATCGCAACAGGCGCACCGTAGAAGTTGCAGCTCCCCTCGTTGACAAATTGGTTGAATTCGATACCCTTCTCGCTGAGGAAGGGCTTCATCCCTTCCGCTGCCTCCACGCCTCGGGCGATCACTTCCGAAGGAAGCGGTTTGACGTTTCCCGGGGCGCACGTTATCTGCTTTTCCTTGTACGCTTTGATAAGCCTGCGGCTCAGCCTTTCACGCTCTTCACCCAGGACAACCGTGAATTCCCATGGCTGCAGGTTGATTGCCGAAGGTGCGCACGTAGCGATTCTCAGGATTTCTTCAACCTGCTCCTGGGCAACAGGATCAGGCTTGAACGCCCGTATGCTTCTTCTTTCCCTGACAGCCTGCGACACATCCATGTCTGACTCCTTCTCTATTCAGTTCAACCTTTCTTCTTGACCTGCTCTATATCAACCTCACCCTGAAAGGCCTCCTTGAGTGCCTGTTGCAAAGCATCAAACCCCTCAGGCTGCTCCATCTCTATCACCAACTCGGCTTCGTCAAGCACTCTCAGCCTTCCATATCTCTTCACAATATCGATCACCTGGAGAGGGTCTGTCGTGACCCACCCTTTCATGCGCTTCACGAGCTCTTCGCCGCTAAAGGCGCGTTCGATAGCAAGGTCCACGCGTCGTTTCTTTGCTTCCCAGCCGATCAACGCGGGACGAAGCAAGGTGGGTGTGACCGGGTCATGCATCGCGGCGCACCGAAACCACAACTTCGCTCGAATCATAACATGCCTCATCAGATCAGTTTGATTGTTCTTGTCGCTTTTTAGCGCTTCTGGTACTCCTCTAAAAATTAGACGTTTGCCGGTTCGAAGTCAAGCCAGCACTACGCTGTGTTGAGCCAGTCGCATTACGCAGGACCCATGACCCATGCCCCTGGACCCTCCCGGACCTGCTCTTCTCACCTTCCCTCGAACACCGGTTTGCGCTTCTCCAGAAAGGAGCGTGCGGCCTCCTGATGATCTCTCGTCTCCGAAAGAAGGGCAAGTTGCGAGGAGACGTAGTCAAGATGAGCTCGCAGAGTGCTAGTCAGCCCCTGATACACGGCGCGTTTCATCATGCGCACCGCGAGCGGCGGCCGACTCGCTACCTGGCTGGCCAGCTCCAATGTCGTCGACATCACATGATCGTGCGGCACAATCCTGTTGACAAGGCCCATTTTCAACGCCTCATCGGCATCTATCGCGTTCCCGGTAAGCAAAAGTTCCATCGCCTTGGGAAGGCCGACAATCCGGGGCAAAAAATAGGCACCTCCATCGCCGGGGACAAGCCCCATCATTATGTAGGATTCGGCGAGCTTTGCCGTTTCGGAACAGACCCGCAGGTCGCACATGAGCGCCATATCCAACCCGGCCCCCATAGCAGCGCCGTTAATCGCGGCAATTACGGGCTTGTCCATGTCTTCCATGGCCAGAACAATTCGATGAACACCTTCCCAGAGAAATTTCTTCATATCCCACGACTTGAGTTTCCCCTCTGCCATATCCCTGATATCGCCGCCGGAGCAAAAGGTATCGCCTTTGCCGGTCAGGACGATCACGCGCACATCATGGTTCGCCCTTGCCTTTTCAAGTGAGTGCAGCCACAGGCTGATCATAGAGGGACTGAAGGCGTTCCTGGCCTTTGGTCGATTAAGGGTGATTATTGCGACTTTCCGCTCAACCCTGTAGAGTACATGGGGTTCATCCATCGGATATCCTCCTGAAGATCGCTTCTCTCTGGCATAGGAATCATCTCACCCCTTCTCCTGTCAAGGAAAAGTATAGCCCTCTGCCCATTCCTGCGCCTCTTGCCTGCTGCGGCAATTCGCATTATATTACTACTGTTGCATTTCGCTGTACCACCATTTCATCGGAGGAAATAGCATGAGTTCGCAGACACTGGAATTCAAGGCAGAAGCAAGAGAACTACTCAACCTGGTCATTCACTCCCTCTATTCGCATAAAGAGGTTTTCTTGAGGGAGCTGATTTCCAACGCGTCGGATGCGATCGACCGGGCGCGCTACGAATCCCTTACCAACAAAGATGTCCAGGAAGATGACGGGGACTGGAAAATCAGAATATCGGCCGATAAAGACGCGGGCACGCTCACCGTGAGTGACAACGGCATAGGCATGACAAAAAAAGAGGCTGTCGAAGCACTAGGCACCATTGCCCGGTCTGGCACAAAAGAGTTTCTCAAGGCGCTCAAGGAGAAGAACCTCAAGGACAACCCTGACCTCATAGGCCAGTTTGGCGTGGGCTTCTACGCGTCCTTCATGGTAGCCGACAGGATTGTTGTGACATCGCGGCGCGCAGGGCAAAAAGGTACACCGGGCGTGAAATGGGAATCGAAAGGCGAAGGCTCTTTCAGTGTGGAAGATGTAGATAAAGCGACAAAGGGAACCGACGTCACGCTCTATTTGAGAGATGAAGACAAGACCTATCTCAACGAATGGGAGATCAGGGACGTAGTCTCCAGGTATTCCGACTTCATCGAGCATCCCATCGTCATGGAAGTCGAGCGGGACAAACCGAGCACTATCGACAAGACCAAAACGGTGAAAGTGAAGGAAGAGCAGACGCTCAATTCCCGGAAGGCGCTGTGGCTACGGGATAAATCAGAAGTCACCAAGGAGGAGTACAACGAGTTCTTTCGTCATGTCTCTCACGATTTCGGGGACCCGCTCACCGTCATTCACTACAGGGCCGAAGGCACATCAGAGTTCAGCGCGCTCCTCTACATACCCTCACACGCGCCCTTCAATATCCTGTACCGCGATTACAAAATAGGGCCCATGCTCTACGTCAACCGGGTGCAGATTATGGAAAACTGCGAGGCGCTTATCCCGGTTTACCTGAGGTTCGTCAAAGGTGTCATCGACTCGTCGGATCTGCCCCTCAATGTTTCGCGAGAGCTGCTGCAGCAGAACCGCCAGGTGGAAATCATCAAGACCAATGTGACAAAAAAGGTGCTCGACACGCTGGCCGAGATGAAGGAGAAGGACTACGAAACGTATCTCAAGTTTTACAAGGAATTCGGGCGGATCCTGAAAGAGGGCGTCTATTTTGACTTCGCAAAGAGGGAGCCCATTGCCGACCTTCTCCTTCTGCCATCGACAAAGACAGAGAAGGACTCGTATACGACCTTCCAGAAGTACGCGGAAAACATGAAGGAAGATCAGAAGGAGATCTATTATATTACGGGCTCTTCTCTGGACGAGGCGCTCAGGAGCCCCTATCTGGAAGCTTTCCGGGATAAAGATTACGAAGTGCTCATCATGCTGGACGAGATCGATGATGTGGTGATGGGCGGCCTTGAATACAAAGGCAAGCATTTGAAATCAGTGAGCCGCGGCGACATCGATCTGAAAAGCGATTCCACAGACAAAGCAACTTCAAGAAAGAAATACACGAAGCTCCTGGACGTCATCAAAGAGAGACTCAAGGACGATGTGAAAGACGTGCGTTTTTCCGGAAGGCTCAAGGATTCGCCATGCTGCCTGGTGACCGATACGGGCGATCTTGACCCGCAGACGGAAAAGATACTCAGGGCCATGGGGCAGGAGGTTCCCGGAGGGAAGAGGATTCTCGAGGTAAATCCGGACCACCCGCTCCTCGAAATGATGAACAGTATCTTTGAAAAGGATAAGAAGAGCCCTCTTCTCGATGAATACATCGGCCTCCTTTATGATCAGGCCCTGCTGCTCGAAGGTTCCAAGCCCAAGGATCCGGTGGCGCTGGCCAGAACAGTTGCCCGGCTGATGCTGAAGGGAACCGACGAAGGCGAGCAAAAGGGCTAACGGCTAAAAGGGAAACCGGCTAAAGGCAAAAGGCCCAAGGATAAAGGTTTGAATCCGCGAGCCGTTATCCTTTAGCCGTTAGCTATTTCTTGTTGGCGAGCAGCACCAGGGAACGATCGGGCCCCATGTCGTAGCGGCTCAAGACCGTGAACCTGCCCGTGGAAAGCAGCTCCTTTTCCAATCGGCCATGGCTGTCCCTGATCGCGACAAAGACCTGGCTCCTGCTTGAAGCTAGATTTTCGAGATCCTTCAGATCTTCCATCTCTTTCGGATGATACCCCGTGTAGAACGGCAAGGCTCCCCGCAGCGTCTCGTCCGGTTGGTACGCGTAAAGCATCGCATCCGTCGCTACTACTCTCTTTACCTGCTGGCAGAAGGGCACCAAGCTCTTGTAGCGGTCCAGCAACGGTACAGCGATGACCAGCGCCACTATCAAGTAGGTATATATCGCCGCGCTCGAATAGATCCAGAAGTGACCTGTCCTGCGCCTGGCAAGATAGCAGAGTGAAAAAAGAGAGAACAGCACCGTGATAACCGCTGCCACGATTACAGCAAAGAGCAGCTTCAAGGATGTCCCTATGGCATAGAGCCTTGCCGCGTAAAGGTAGGTCGGCACGCAGCTCAGTCCGATCACGAGAAGAATGCAGCCAAAGATCCAGAGAAAGACCCTTTCTATCCGGCTGAGAGTCCGCGATCCCAGGGTCGTCTCGATATACGAGGCTGTCAGCATCGCAGCCGGAGCGAAGATCGGCATGAGATAGAGCACCCTTTTGGTTGACGCGAGACTGAAAAAGAGGAATCCGGTAATAAACCAGCATTCCGCGAAGAGGAGGCCTTTTTGCTGTGAGGTCGGTGCTCTGTGCCTTCTCGCAACACAGAAATAGATGACCGACACGAGCAAAATGCTCCAGGGGAGAAAGCCTGCGGGGAACTGGGTGAGGTAGTAATAGAACGGCTGATGATGGCCGGATGAGCCACCGGGGAGAAATCGCTGGAGGTGATTGTACACGAGATAGACCCTGAGGTGTTCCGAACCGCCCCCGTACCAGAGCGCTGCAAACCATGGTGCTGCCATGAGCACGAATACGAGCGCACCGAGCCATAACTGCATCCTGAGCGCTTCTCTGAAATTCCTGTCAAGAATGATAAAGGCAAGCACTGCAAGCCCCGGAATGGCAATGCCGATGAACCCCTTCGAGTAAAAGGCGAGCGTGCACGAGATGTAGCAGGCCACATAGAAAAGAATTCTCTTCCGTCCGTTGCTGGTCCGGTATGCTGCCATAAAAAAGGCCATGGCGGTGATCACAAAACAGGTAAGCGCACTGTCCACCAAAAGCCAGTGCGCCACCCGGAAATATTCGCCGCATGTCGCAAGAACAAACCCCGACAGAAATCCAACCCTCGGGCCGAAAAGCATCGAGGCCAGAAAGAAAAGAGCGGCAACTCCTCCCAGGGCAAAGAGGGCTGACGGGATGCGCGCTATTCTGTCGGAGGCGGCTCCGAACACCCTAAACACAGAGGCAACTGAGGCGTAGTAGAGAGGAGGCTCTTCCAGAAAAGGCTTCTTATTGAGGGTGGGAACCGCCCAGTCTCCCGATAGAGCCATCTCCCTGCTGATTTCAGCGACGCGCGGTTCGTCGGCAGTCCAGAGTCCGTGGTTTGAAAGACCAAGCGCAAAGAGGGGTAGGATCGTAGCAATCAGGAGAAAAAAGTGCGTCCGGAGCGAACGTGCGCCTTGTTTCTTCTGTTGCTTCGATTGTTCCCGTCTATTCAGTCGATTCGCTTCATTCACCATGTCAATAGCGTGCTACGTGTTCATTATCACGTCACAGATTGGGTCGCCTCACCCGCAATCCATGCGGATGTCCTGTGCGGTAACTATATATCATAGGGATGATTGGTTTCGCTAGAAAGAGAATGGGGCAAGGGGTAAGGTCGGTGAGGTCAATCAAACAAACGGGAAAGCAAAGTTCAGGTGTGAGCGTCCGGGAGGACCTTTTGTATTAATTCCGCCATCTCTTTTCTCGCAAGTGGTTTCATCACCAGTTGCTTAATGCCTTTTGCCCTGGCTGTTTCGTCGGAGACGAGATCGCTGTATCCGGTGCACAGTATGATCGGAATGTCCGGACGTATCTGCAGAAGTTTTTCGGCAAGCACCACACCAGTCATCTTGGGCATAGTCTGGTCTGTAATCACCAGATCAAATTCACCAGGGCGCTCCGTAAAGGAGCGCAGGGCTTCGCCGCTGTCGGTATGCACAACCACGTCATAACCAATCCGTCCCAGCATGAAGCGACCCATCTCCGCGACTATCTCTTCGTCATCGACAAAAAGAATTCTCCTCTTTTCGCGCAGAGGCTGCCTTGACGTTTCCTCTTCGGTCGATTCACCCAGGTCAGCCTTAGGGAGAAATACCCTGAACACAGAACCTTTGCCGGGCTGGCTGAGAACCATAATGCTGCCTTTATGACTCTTGACTATGCCATAAACCACGGACAGACCGAGGCCTGAAGCCTGTTTGCGGGGCCTGGTGGTAAAGAAGGGCTCGAATATGTGCTCCTTGACAGCTTCACTCATGCCTGTCCCCGTATCCCTCACTGAGAGCACTACATACTCTCCCGGTGAAGTGTCTGGTTCAGGCGAGGGATCATCGGGGCCCAGCGTGACATGTCCGAGCGAGATCTCAAGTTTCCCTCCGGTCTCACGCATCGCGTAGGATGCGTTCGTGCAGAGATTCATCAGTACCTGCTGAATCTGGGAGGGATCGGCATAGACTGAATCCTGGTCGGCTTCAAGATTAAGGCTCATGCTGATGCTTGTCGGCAGCGATGCCCTGAGCAGCCTGAAGGTTTCCCTGATCAGCGGGCCCAGGGTCAACACTCTGTACTCCGCCTTGGATTTGCGGCTGAAGGTGAGTATCTGCCTGACAAGTTCCCTTCCCCTCAAACCTGCCTTGAGCACCTGCTCCATTTTCTGTTGCACGTCCGTCCTGTCCGAGACGTCGTCTATCACCATTTCGGTAAAGCCTATAATAGCCGCAAGGATGTTGTTGAAATCATGAGCTATGCCGCCCGCGAGCGTTCCGATGGCCTCCATTTTCTGGGATTCCCGAAGTTGATGCTCGACTCGCTGACGTTCTTGCATCTCGGCCCGTAAAACCTCATACGCCGTACTCAACTGCGCTGTGCGTTCCTGAACCCTCAACTCCAATCCGTCACGCGCCTCACGCAGTGCAGCCTCCATCAACTTGCGATCGGTAATATCGCTTGCGACACCCACCATACGGAGCGGTTTGCCGCTCTCATCATAAAAAAAACGCCCTTTTGCGGTCAGCCAGCGAGCGGCCCCGTCAGGCCAGACGACTCTTGCCTCGCCATTGTATTCTTCCTTTTCTTCGAGTGCCCGTAATACACCGCTGCGCATTCTGTCCCGATCGTCGGAATGCACCCTTTCAAGAAACTGGTTGTACGCAACATCGGCATTCGGCTCGAAGCCGAATAGCGTCTTTGCTTTCTCCGACCATTCGACGACCCCTGTTACGAGATTCCAATCCCAGACAGCCTGTCCTGACGCTTCCAGCGCGAGCTTCAACCTTTCTTCACTTTTTGCGAGCGCCCGCTCTATCTCCTTGTGCTCGGTCACATCTATTATGGCAGACCTGCACTCAACTATCCCGGTCGCGTTCCGTACCGGTACACTGGCCATGGAGGCAAAAAAGGTGGTTCCGTTCTTTCTCCTGATCTCTAGTTCTGAAACTCGGTTTGAGCCTTTTTGGAAAACGTTCTCAAGGTCCAGACGGAATATATCTACGTAGAACGGTGTAATTAACGTTGTAAACGGTTTGGCTATCAGGAAATCGACATCAAAGCCCAAAAGGGCGGCGGCCGTGAGGTTCGCCTCTTTAACAAAACCGCCACGGTCAAAAGTAAAGTAACCTACAGGTGCGAAGTCGTAAAGATCGGCATACCTGGCCTGCGCCTCACGGATCGTCTTATCCGCCACACGCAACGCTTCGTGCTGCAATTTCAATTCAATCTGATAAGCATCGAAATCCTTGGATCCTTCCTCATCTGGTAGCTTGGCCGGTCCCGAAAGCAGCTTGCGCACCCGTTCCGCCAGCGGGTCTCTCTTCTGCCTGAGCCCAACTTTATTGCGCGGCCGTCCGCCGGAAGATTCAGCCTTCTTCTCTGTCGCCCCAATCCTCCGCTTCCGCTCTATCAGGTTCTTCCCGCTACCCATCCGTCGCACCTGAGATGCGTCCGATCCGGACGCTGCGCCACCCCTACAAAGATAAGACAATTTGTCTGATCTGTAAACAGTAACCGAATAAGCGAACGATTCCCCCTCCCGGGGCGGGTCCATTCTAAATATGTAGTAAATCAGCGCAGCTTGCCTTATGATAGTAACACGTGGTCTCTGATCTTGGGGGTGCACATCACTCAGTTGGAAGGAGGAAGTTAACTATGACACCTTTACGGTATAGCCGGATGGGGTTAGCAGGCCTTCTTGTTCTGCTTCTGGTAATCTCCGCGGCTGCTCAGACCGTGCCGCTGAAGGCCTTGTACGATCTCAACTGGCATGTGCGGTATTACCTCAAAGATAATGTGATCTACAGCCTGGATTGGCAGATCCAGTACTACGTCAGGGATGATTCGGTCTTCGACAAAAGGTGGGTCAAGAGGTACTATCTCAAGGACAACGCACTTTACGACTGGGATTGGCATCGCCAATACTACATACGAGATTTTAAACCGCTGGAGGAACCAGAGAAGTAAACGAACAGCAGACGGGGCGAACCTGCTGAGCAGGCTGCAAATGAAGAGGCTCAGTACGGTTTCGTGCCTGGTCGAGCTGACATCTTGTTAGAACGCTTAAAGGAGGACCAGTGCCCATCATCCAGGTGAATATTCTTGAGGGAAGAACAGTGGATCAGAAAAGAAAGTTCGTCGCGGACGTCACGGAGGCGGTGGTCAAGAGCCTCGGCGTGAAACCGGACACAGTCCGCATCATCATTCACGAGATGGCCAAGCACGAGTATGCCATCGCTGGCGTGCTGGTCTCTGACAAAGAATAAAAAAGAATAAAGAGGGAAGCTTTCGGTCCTAAGGCAAGGTCTCAAATCCTCCGCCTATTCCATAACTCAACATAATTAATAATATGATATTATAGGATATGTTATGAATAATTATGGTTTTTACTTTTTGGTAACTGCATCTTGCGTTTTGTTCTCACAACTAGATACGCCGTCACCTGCTACTTACCTCTTATAGTATCATTACGTATCATATATTTTTATTACATATTATAATCTAGCGGAAACATTTTCAGGAGCACCCGCACTTGCAGTCACTATCCGCTCCAAGACTCTCCGGTATCGAGATACTTCAGACAAATTCCCACTGATTACACTCAAGTGACTAAATCTAAAGACACTTTGCGCGAAACGTCTACGGGTTGTTGCTCCGGCGGGCCTTCTTAAGATCTTCGATGAAGGCTTCCAACTCCTGTTCTGAGAAAAGAGTTCTTTTGCCCAGCTTAAGTGGCGTCAGCTTGCCTTCTGAAACGAGGCGGTAGAGATTGCCACGGGATATATGGAGGAGCTGAGCTGTTTCACTTACCGTGTACAGCTTGTCCATAGATTGAATTATAGTATAGAGTTTCTATTATTGTCAATTATTGTTTTAAAAAACTTCTTGACATTATAATATACGTTAATATACATTAATAGAAGATAAGCTTTCATACAACATTGGTCAATCAAACAGAGGATCGATAGAGCGGCGGTCCCGAACTACATGAGAATGGAGGAGACCAACGTACCTGGAGAAGAAGCGGATCCTGTTTGCAGATGATGACCTCACCTTGGGAGGCATAACGAAATTATCTCTGGAGCACTGCGGCTATGAGGTGAGAACAGTTCGGAACGGCCAGGAAGCCTTGCGGGCTTTTGCCACAAGTCCCTGCGCCTTTGACCTCGTTATACTGGACCAGGAAATGCCGGACCTGAAGGGCACAGAGGTCGCAGAAAAGCTGACCAGCCTTCGTCCCGGTATGCCTATACTCCTTTACACCGGCTGCCAGGACAGCGACCTGACGGCCGTGGCCCAAGCGGCTGGTATCACGGACATTGCTGTTAAGTCGCTGGCAATTGAAGACCTGCTGCACATGGTTGACAAGGCGTTCAACTTCAAAGAGGCGCCCCAGGAGTACAGCGGCCTGCCAATATAACGGGCTCACCGCTTAAATCATTGCCGCCAGCGCTCCGGCACCCGCTCCCGATCCTTTGCCTGCGTCCAGGCATCCCAGGGCAGCCCCTTCCATAAGGTTGCTTTTGTCCAGCGGCCCGAGATCTCATCCAATCCGCTAGCTCGCACGAAGGGCCTCAACTATGTTCATCCTCGATGCGCGCAGGGCCGGCAAAAAGCCACCGATGAACCCCATGACTGCTGCAAATCCAATCGCGCTCAGAGCGATACGTGCTGTCATCGTGAATCGAAAGGCCAGTTCGGAGAATGTCTGAAAATTCACCGTGGAGACGGTAATGAATTGCATCAGCGAGGCGAGGGCGAGGCCAAAACCTCCGCCGAGAAATCCCAGAAGCAGAGCCTCGAAGAGAAAAGCCGCGAGGATGTTCCTTCTGCGAAATCCCAAGGCGCGCAGGGTGCCAATCTCCGTTGTCCGGGTAGCTACCGCGGCGTACATTGTGATCATGGCACCGATAATGGCCCCAAGTGAAAATATGACGGTGAGTGAGATGCCGAGAATACGCAGGAACTTGGCCATCATTTCGGACTGATCGAGATAGTAGCCGTTCTCGCGCTTGACCTCGACCGTGAGTCGCGGATCTTTCTCAATGCGCGCCTTGACCTGATCAAACAGGGATGCGTCGTAAAGTTTAAAAAGCACGGATGAGTAGACCGGCCGACGAAATGCCTGCATGAGCTGGTCCACGTCGCCCCACACCTCGGAGCTGAACCCGGTATTTCCCGCATCAAAAATACCGACTATGGTCCAATCACGCATGCCAAAGCGGAGCGTTTCTCCGATACTGCCTGCCTTGAAGCGCTTCGTCATACTCTGCCCTGCCATGACCTCCGATGACCCCGGTTGCGGCATGCGTCCTTCAACGATCCGCACCTGGGGCCTCAGAGCCAGAGATGTGACGCTCACGCCCCGTATCGTCACGTTAGACGGCTTGTCGCTTCCCCTCTTGGGAAGCGTTATGAGCACCACCACCTCTTTGGCAACGAGCCTCTGTCCGCCAGAGCCCGTAGCCACCTCGGGTTCGGTTTCGAGGATTGAGGCCTGCATGCGATCGATGCCGCTCTGTACTTCGGTGCCCGAACCTTTTCGAATGGCGATCACATTGTCGAAGGAGCCTGTCTCCACAAGCGTTGTCTGGAGGCCTTGCGCAAGCATGAGTATCGACGTGAAGACGAAAACCACCAGGGCCATGCCCGAGGCTGTCAGCACTGTCGTAAGCCGCCTGGTCCACAGGTTGCGAAAACTGTACGATAACGGCACACTCACGTCAGCCGATCCTTCTCAAACCGTCAGCAATTGGCGTCTTGATCGCCCTCCAGGTGGGAATTATCGCAGCGATGAAGGCGACGATTAGAGACGCACCGATGTCGAGATAGATTGTCTTGAGAGTCACGTTGAAGGCAGGGAAATACTGTTCCAAGGCCTTGCCGAACGCGTTCGCTGTCGGAAAGCTGAGCAGGATACCTACGAGACAGCCTGAACACGTGATCACCAGTGACTCGCCTACGATCAGGCCGGCAATGCGCCAGCCTCCGAAGCCGAGCGTCTTTAGAACAGCATACTCACCGATACGCTCTCTTGCTGTCATGGCCATGGTATTCCCCACGACAGCGAGGATGATGGCGATCACTACCAGTGAGACAAGTTGGATGGCCGTGATAATCGTCTCGCTCATGGAGATGAAGCCAAGCACGAACGCCTTCTCCGTCTCTGTAAGGGTCTCTGCAAGGGAGTTCTTGAACGTGGCATCTATACGCGAAGCTACGGCTGCAGCCGCATTCGAATCCTTCACCACTTCAATGAATGCACCCACCTGATCCGCCCTGGAGGGTGCTGTCTTCTTAAGGGTCTCATTGAGGTAGTCCCATTGAAAGAAAAAGACCGTCTCATCAGCGTCCTTTCTTGTGCCGCGGTATATGCCGCGCAGCACGAATTCCCAAGTGCCCGGGTAGATCGTGCCTTTCAGAACAATGGTGTCGCCGATCTTCCATCCGAAACGGTTCGCGAGTTTCCTCCCCGCAATGGCCCCTTTCCGGTCACGAAGGAGCGACTTGCGTTCCTCAGGAGGGACGTAGTACTCAGACATGGCATCCATGTAAGTTTCCGGGTCCACCGCGAAATTGGCAAAGAAATTCTTCTCATCTACATAAACGCCTCCAAACCACGTGGCGTGGGAAACGAACTTTACTCCATCCACCTGGCGGATCTTTTCCTTGTACGAAATTGGAAGACTGAAAACGAGCGAGACCGCGTTTCTGGTCCAGAGCCTGTTTGCGGATGAAGCTTCGACGCCCATGTACCATGTGGTGATAACGGTACGCAGGAGCCCGAAGGCGAGCACGGCTATGGTGATGCCGAGAATCGTAAGACCCGTGCGCAGCTTGTGGCGGAAGGCATTCTTAAGGAGCAGTTTGAGAATGAACATCGTTCAAGAAGCCTTTTTCAAGGCGCCTCACTTTGTGCGCCCTCTCTGCAGCCTTCGGATCATGGGTAACCATGATGATCGTCTTACCCGACTCGTGACTGAGCCTGTCCATGAGCGTAAGCACCTCTTCTGCCGAGGCACGGTCCAGATCACCCGTGGGCTCGTCTGCCACCAGTATATCGGGATCGGTTACGACTGCCCTCGCTATCGCAACACGTTGCTGCTCGCCGCCCGAGAGCTGAGAAGGACGATGATCCGTCCGGTCAGACAGATTGACGATCGAGAGCGCCAACTCTACGTGTTCCCGCCGCTCTTTCCGGGAAAGATTCGTCAGCAGCAACGGGAGTTCCACATTCTCGAACGCGGTGAGCACCGGGATAAGATTGTAGAACTGAAAGATAAAGCCCACGTGCGCTGCTCGCCAGGCCGCGAGTTCCGTTTCTGAAAGCACGGTGATGTCAACGCCCGCTACGACTATGGTTCCGCTGTCTGCCTTATCTATTCCCGCGATCAGGTTGAGAAGCGTACTCTTGCCCGAGCCGGAAGGGCCCATGAGGGCAAGAAATTCACCTTCGTCGATATCGAACGTAATATCGGTGAGCACCTGCACGCTCCGCGTTCCTCTCGCGTACGACTTCGTCACATGCCTGATGTCAACGATAGGCTCTTTCGGTTCCAATTTATTTTACCGCGATCTTTACGGGTAGGCCGCTCCTGAGTGCCGGAGAGGGGTTGAGCACGACACGCTCGCCGGCGCTCACGCCTTCGAGGACTTCCACCATGTCGCCGATGTTCCCTCCCAACCGCACCGGCTTTTCCGTCACGCGACCGCCTGAGACCACGTAGAGCACGTCTGCACCGCTTTTTCGGGCGATAGCGCCCTTGCTCACGGCCGTGCGCGGCTTCTCTTCTCCGCTGGTGACAGGCCTTGACAGGAAGGCAACCTTGGCACTCATCTCCGGCAAGACCCGCTCGTCCTTGTCGAGGAATCTCACTTTCACCAGCACCGTTGCCTTGGTGCGGTCTGCGGTAGGCACAATCATGTGCACTTCACCGCGAAAGCGTGTCTCCGGCAGTGCGTCGAGCTGAATCTCGCACGGTTGGCCCACCTTCACCTTCTCAAGGTTAGACTCGGAAACATCCGCCTCTACGCGCAGCGAATCCATATCGGCGATGGTCACTACTGCAGACTTGGCATTGGCAGCGGCGCCTATCGGGGTCACGATGTCGCCGACATCAGCATTCTTTGTCAGCACTACCCCGTCAAAAGGCGCCCGAATCTGTGTGTATTCGATTGCCACCTTTGCAGCTTCCAGCGCAGCAGTGGCAGCCCGTACAGCCGCTTCTGCGGCAGCCGCTCCCGCAACCGCCTTCTGGTACCGTGCAAAGACAGTGTCGTAATCCGCCTGTGCGATAAGACCCTTACCGACAAGCTCCTTGTTACGATTCAGCGCGAGTGTGGCGTCGTTCAGTTCCGCCCTCGCAGAATCGAGATTGGCCCGCGCGTTGTTGAGGTTCGCCCGGGCCTGCCGTTCAGCCGCCTCCACATCCTTACTCTCCAGACGCGCAATCACCTCGCCCTTTTTTATCCTGCTCCCCTCCTCCACGCCGAGCCAGACAAGACGTCCCGTTACCTTTGAGGCGAGTGCCGATTTGCGCTGCGCCACCACGTACCCGCTGGCGTTCAGAATGGTGAGTCCCTGGGATGGATAGACCTGGACCACGCTGGCCACCTGAACTTCGGTCGCCGGCCTGAGCACGCCCGCAGTATACAGGAAAATCGCAGAAAGCAGAACGAGACCGGCGATACCATATCGCCAGGCCCTCCGCTTCCTTGAAGGAACGGGAGCGGCTTTCGTCTTGGCTATTTTGAGCCGGGAAAGGTCCTCGTCAGCCACGGTCCCTATACCTTGCAGTGATTAGTGAATAGTGATTGGTGTATTGTGAGCAGCGGGTAGTTTAGGGCGGGCAGCGGCACGGTGGCTCACGTACCGTTCTGTGGTTCTTCACTATCCACTCGTCACTATACACTTATTTTACTGATACGAGCTCTATTTCGAAAATCAGCGTGGCGTTGGGACCAATCGGACCGGCGCCTTGTTCGCCGTACGCCAGTTCGGGAGGGACAACTATCTCCCATTTGGAGCCTTCCTTCATCAACTGCAGCGCTTCGGTCCATCCCTTGATGACACCGCTTACCGGAAAGGTCGCGGGTTCGTTTCTCCGATATGAGCTGTCGAACTCGGTGCCATTAATCAGGGTTCCCTTGTATTGCGTTACAACTGTATCGGTTGCCTTCGGCGTCTTGCCGGTGCCTTCCTTGATCACTCTGTACTGCAAGCCGCTGGGCAGCATTTTCACGCCTTCCTTCTTCTTATTGGCAGCCAGGAACGCCGCGCCCTCCTGTTTATTCTTTTCTCCCGCCTTCTTTCTCTCTTCAGCAACTTTTGCGGCCCTCTCCTTCTGATACACCGCTATGATATCTTTCGCTTCCTGATCGCTAATCAAAAGTTTGCTTCCAGACATTGAATCGTTGAGGCCCCTGCTGACAATTGCGGGATCAACGTCGATGGACTGGTTTTTCAGATCGTTGCCGATCTGAACGCCGATGATGTAACTCAGCTTATCCTTCGGCGTCTTCAGTGCGACTCCCTCCGCCGCATACAGACTTGTCGCGAAGAGCAGCATGACTATGGCCATCACAAGTGGTACTGGTTTCATGAATTCTCCTTTGATATAAACAGACTTTTGGCAGGTATATTCTATGTCGTGGCGCCTGAGAAAGCAAGGCACGCAGCGAGGTTAAGGATCGGCACTAAGCATGCGTGCGGTATATACCCACTACCGAAACAAAGATGGCTACAACAAGGGGGCCGAGGACAAGACCCAGCAGGCCGAACACCTGGATCCCGCCGAACACGCTGAAAAAGACCAGGACGAGCGGCATGCTCACCCTGCCCCGGATGATGATAGGTCTCAACACGTTATCCACTGTGCTTATCGCGAAGACACCAATGGCAGCGAGAATAATCGCCTTGGTGACTAACCCTTCTACAACCAGGTAGAGTGCGGCAGGTACCCATACAAGCGCACAACCGACGACAGGAATAAAGGACGTAATCGACATGGCCATTCCCCAGAGCACCGGGGCTCTAATACCAACGATGGCGAACGCCGCCACGCCGATCAGACCTTGCGCGAGAGCAACTACCACGCCACCGTAAATCGTTGACACCACCACGTCCTTTATTTGCTTGGTGAGCTGCTTCTTTTCATGCTCCGGAAAAGGCATGTAGTCTCGGATCTTCTCGATGAATTTCGGTCCGTCCTTGAGGAGAAAAAAAAGGGTAAAAGCCATGAGGACAAAATCGAAAGCACCGGTAATGATATCGCCTATCCTGCCACCCGCAAGTCCAAGCAGATTTTTCCCCAGCCTCGTGAGATTTGCCGTCACAGAGGCCCTGAATTCGGTCTCTGTTATGCTGAACAGAGAAAGTATTCGTTCCACCAGCGGCTTTATCCGGGGATGATTGATAAGGCCTGTTATCTCTTCTGTTGCATGTTCGAAAGGGATATTCTGGAGCTCAACAGCCAACTGATACGAGACATACGAAAGAGGACCGAGCGTGATGACAAGGATGAGAATGAGGATGAGCACTGCTGAAAGACTGCCAGCCCTCACGTATCGCACCAGAAAATTGTGTACCGGGTAGAGCACGATTGCGAATACGATGGCCCAACCGATGGGCACAAAGAAGGGTCTGAATATCAGGTAGGTTACGTAGCCGAGAAGCAGCACAAGTGCTGAAAGTGTGAGCAGCTGAAACCTATTCTCCGTCATTACCCTGCCTCATGCCCTCTTCTGCCGCACACCTCAAAGAAACCTTTCCTGGTCAGTTCTTTGCTCCAGTGGAAGAAGCAGCCCGTTCTGCAGCAGGTATGGTGACTCCTTCCTGTCTCAGTCGTTTAAGAATTCTCTTTCTCAATTCATGCTGCACAAGAAATTGTTCACCGTAGGATGCGGCCTGGCATATGAGAGTAAACTCAAGCCCGTAATCGCCAAAACCGGGTGCCAAGCGGACTATGGGCTCAGGCTCCTTCACAAGGCCTGGGACCTGGCCCACCGCCTTATTTGCCTCCTCGAGTAATATAGCTTCAATGTGGTCCGGGTCGGATGCATAATCTACGCGGACAGCGATCGAGACGGCCATCTTCTTGCCAGGCTGGGAATAGTTGGTTATAGCGCTCTTCGCCATTTTGCTGTTCGGAATGATGACTACATTATCGGGTGCCATCCTCAGTTTCGTACTTCTCCACGTTATATCCTCAACGTATCCTTGCTCGCCTGTTTCCACTTTAATATAGTCCCCAATGCGCAAGGACTTCTCCATAAGAATCTGTATTCCTGAAAAAAGATTTGCCAGCGTGTCCTGCAGTGCGAGCGCCACGGCAAGACCGCCGATACCGAGCGTGGTGACAACCGGCAGAATAGATATGCCAAGCGTATGGAGCGTGACGAGCACGCCCACAAGAAAAATCAGTCCTTTTAAGATGCCGTAAATCAGTCCTGTAGGAGGAGTAGGAAAATTGGCCGACTGGATATAACTCTTGAGCATGCTCCCACAGACATTGGCTGCTGCCAGCGTAACCGAGAAGATAACGATGACATCTATTGCACTGCTGAAGAAAAGAGCATACTTTCCCGGGAGGTCTGAAACCCCAACACCTACGTGAAGACTGATGGCAATACACCAGAAAAAGGAAGGCCAGCTCAGCGATCTGACGACCAGTTCATCTATCCCGATCCTTGGTTCAGCACGTCGTCCGTACCTTCGCAGGACTTTGAACGCGAGCCCTCGAAAAAGAAGGAGCACTATCAGAGTAAAGACCGCAACAGCGAGCGGGAGCAAGACGGGCTGTAGACGCCCTGCCATAGGTCTTCCGTATCCTACTGTTTCTCCGGGCCGGGCGACAACGCCGCCATCACTTTCTCTTTTCCGGCCGCGGTCAGCGATTTCATTATCTTCAGGTCATCATACCCCTGACGAATCTTTCCCGTCTCTAGCCTGACTTTCACGTTGATGAGATCTATCTCGTTCTTACCAATCAAGGCCTGGACCTCTTCACGATTGATCGGAAGTTTTCTCTTGACTGCGTCAGCAACGATGGCTTTCAATTCGTTCGTCTGCTCCTTCAGTTCCTGGAGCATCTGGTCTGCGTCAGCCTTCATCTTGATCCTGGCCGCTTCCACCTGAGAAGAGAGTAGCTGCGCCCCGGAAGAAGCCTCCTCGGCCGCGGCTTTCGCTCCCTTATACTCTTTCTGTGTCAGCAGTTCTTTCGCCCTCTTGAGGGCTGCTTCAGCTTTCTTGTATGCATCCTCCAGGTAAACGTCTGCTTCCTTTGCCCTTGCATTTTCCAAGGCCTTTTCTGCTTTCGCAATTTCCTCTGTCGGCGGCTTTGCACAGCCCGCCACAAGGAAAAGAGAAACTGCCATCAATAGTGCGAGAATACCGACAAAATAATTTTGACGCCCCATCATCCGCCTCCATGCAGGTTCAAAAACTTTCGTATAGTATCAGATTACATCAGTAGCCCTGTGCAATCAATAAAATCCGGGCTATCTTAATCGCAGAGAATTTTGCATTTGACTATTTCACGAAGACGGGCTACGAGATATACATGATGGATCTTGCATCCTGTACCCAGGAAATTTTTTACGCAGCACTGAAAGCGGTCGACCCTTTCAGGGCTGTTCAAGATGAACTGAAGCGGTTCCGCACCTTCTTCCGGGTCGGAGATTTCGCGAGGCTCCTCGTGATTGGCTTCGGCAAGGCGGCTTGGCCAATGGCGTTGGCTTCGGAGGAGGCCCTTGAGGATTTGATCACCAGCGGCATGGTCGTCACAAAGTATGGTCATAGCAAGCCTACGGGGCGGCTTCAAAGAATAGCGCTCCTGGAAGCAGCTCATCCCGTGCCGGATGACAACAGCGTAGCCGCCACCCGGCGCATTCTTGACCTCGTGCGCGAGGCCGACGAAAGGACTCTCGTACTCTGCCTTATATCCGGAGGCGGTTCAGCCTTGCTCGTGGCGCCGACCGAGGGCGTTACTCTGCGCGAAAAGCAAGACGTGACAGGTCTTCTGCTGAAATCAGGGGCAGCAATACAGGAACTGAATGCCGTACGAAAGCACCTCTCCCTGGTAAAAGGCGGCCGTTTGGCGGAAATTGCTCATCCGGCCTCAATCACGTCACTCATCATATCTGACGTGATCGGTGACAGTCTTGACGTAATTGCATCGGGCCCGACGGCACCGGATACTTCGACATACGGCGACGCGCTCGCAGTGCTCGAAAAATACAAACTTATGAAACTGGCGCCACGAGCGGCGGTGTCAACTCTTGAACGAGGCGCGCGGGGCGAGATAGCAGAAACTCCAAAGGAGGAGAACGACATCTTCGACAACGTACAGAACGTTATAGTCGCGAGTAACAGCATGGCGCTGAAAGCTGCGAATGAAAAGGCTCAAGAAATGGGGTTTCAAACCTCTATACTCACGTCAGAACTACAGGGAGAAGCGCGCGAAGCAGGTCGGTGGCTCGCGCAACAAGCACGGAGCATGAATCTGAAGCGGCCCTTCTGTTTACTCTCGGGCGGAGAAACCACGGTCACGGTGAAAGGAACCGGGTTGGGCGGCAGGAATACGGAGCTTGCCCTCGCGTTCGCCCGGGAGATAGACAGCCTGGATGGGATAACTCTTCTGTCGGCCGGAACCGACGGCACAGACGGACCGACAGACGCCGCCGGAGCAATAGTGGATGGTCACACCATCGGCCGGGCCAGGCATCTGAACCTCGATCCGGTGGAACACATGAAAAATAATGACTCCTACACTCTGCTGCAGAAGACGAATAATCTTCTGATCACAGGCCCTACCGGCACGAACGTCATGGACATCCAGATCATCCTCGTGACATAGCATCTATTGGCCTTCGAGTGTCCTCCTGAGGGATGCGTTCCTGCGGCATCTGCCCCGTAACCATGGGAGACACTCGTAGATTGACTCTGTCGTTACGCGCCATTATAATGGAATGTAATGGGCGGAGACGCCAAAGTACTGGTCACGGATGACGATCCCCAAATCCTTGAGCTCACTGCTACAGTGCTGCGAAAAGCAGGTTTCGACGTGCTGGAAGCGTCGACCGGCGGGGGATGCCTCAAGCTTGTGCAATCTCATCGTCCTGACGTAGTCCTGCTGGATGTCGTGCTTCCGGATTTGTCAGGAGTAGACGTATGCAAACGGATCAAAGCGGATAAGAGGCTGGAGGGCATCTTTGTGATCCTCGTGTCCGGCGTCCAGGTCTCTTCTGAATATCAAGCGGAAGGGCTCGATGTGGGCGCCGACGGCTATATCGTCAAACCGATTTCAAACAAGGAACTCGTCGCGAGAGTTCAGTCGATGGTGCGCATCAAGCGCGCCGAGAACGCATTGAGGGAGAGAGAACGGGAACAGGAACGATTGATCTCTGAACTGAGGGAAGCGCTTGCGGAGATCAAGACGCTGAAAGGGTTCATCCCGATTTGTGCATCCTGCAAGAAAATTCGCGACGATCAGGGCTTCTGGAATCGGCTGGAAACGTACATCAGTGAGCATACCGACGCGGTTCTGAGTCACGGCATCTGCCCCGAATGCGCTGAGAAATATAAGAATGAGATAAAGGAGCTTGCAAAAAAGCGTCAATGAAGGCCGCCGCCCTATGAACCACCCTCCTCCACTTTGCGCCCGAACATAAGATATCCGGTATGGGCCACCATGCGGTCATCAGGCCTCAGCCGGTCAGCAACTGTCTTGTATTTTCTGAGGAGTATCTCCAGCACTTCCACATCACCAAACAAAGACTGCATGGCACGAAGCGTTTCCGACACCTGGTTGGATGTCGGAACAATAATGCCAATGCTCCCGCTCGCCTTAAGAAAGGAGCGAACTTTTGCAACAACGGACCAGGGCTCTCGCACGTCAATAAAGACCGAATCAAATTCGGCGCCCTCAAAATCAGAAATATCGGCAAGCCTGAGATCGATGTTGGATGAGCCTGCGAAACGTTCTATATTCTTTCTGGCATTCTTGTAGTGCTTTTCTTCCTTTTCAACGGAAACCACCATGCCCGAGGAACCCACTGCATGCGAAAAGAGCATGGTCAGGGCACCGCTTCCAGTGCCGACCTCGAGTACCCGGTCTCCCTGCTTGAGACTGAGCTTGAAGCAAATATAGCAGGCATCTTTAGGATAGACAATCTGCGTCTCCCTGCGAAGACCATACATGATAATGTCTTCAAGAGTTGGTTCGAACACCTCAAAGAGCCCCTGCCTGATGCCGTACTGAAGACCAACGAGGGATGAGTAATCGAGCGTCCCTCTCTTGCTGTGAAAAAGCTTCTTCGGCTCCAGCCTCTTGAGGTATCTCTTCCCGTCGTGCACGATAAGGACGAGATCATTTTCCCGTATAAGAGCCATCTATGAAGCCTCTCAGCAAAAACTTTTTTTTAATCTGTAATCGATAGGCAGCATGAGCTGTATTTTTTCGCGAAGCGGGTTTGTGCCATAATCAATCAGGTATGTAAGCCACTCCATGGCGTTACTCTAGTATAGGTGAACCGCATTGTCAAAGTGACGGACGCTGCGCCGGAGGGGGCGACGTGAGCCCCGTTGGCAGCCCGCAGGGTAGCGAGCACGGCTCGCGAGAGGGGGAGGCTCCGGCGGCTTTGCAGCCGGAGGGGGCGACGTGAGCCCCGTTATTGTAAGACAGCGCTCCTGGGTTTAAACTTATAATCACATGAAGAACGAGGATTCCATCTATAAATTGTTCGGCGACCTTTCAAGCTTTGTGAAAGATCGCAGTATATCGCTCAAGAAGGAACTTCAGCAAGTCCCCGAAGAGACGTCGGCAGAGGAACCCGTCTCCTTTGACGAAGCAATGAGGGACATACAAAGACTGGAGCACGATAAGAAAAGAATCCGAGGGGTTAGATCAGAACAGAAAATCACGGGCAGAGAACCCGACGGAGAGAGGCAGCTTGCAGAGGCGCTGAGTGAAGAGTACCGGCTCAATGTCACGAATTTGCCCGAATATATGGAGGGCTGTGTTGAGGGTACCAATCCTGCTACCATGGAGAAGCTGAGGTCTGGGGAGTACTCTGCACAGAGGATGCTCGATCTTCACGGGCTCGGCGCAGAAGAGGCCTATGAGATGTTCCAGAGTTTCATCAAAGAGGCCATCCGCTCGAACATCAGGTGTGTCAAGATCATTCACGGACGCGGGCTGAAATCAAAACATGAGCCGGTCTTGAAGAGCAGGCTCAAAGAGTGGGTACTCAGGGCAATGCATCGGAGATGGGTTATCGCCTTCGCGAGCTCCACCATGCGTGGCGGCGGCCCCGGAGCTACGAATATCCTCCTGCGTCAGCAACCCAAAAAGCAAAAACTGCATATCATCGGATGAAGCAAGGGCTTCGTTTACTTTTGCAAACCCATCTGTTATAAGAGAAGAGGAGGAGATCATGGTACGACTGGGAATACTGGGGTTGGGAAACATGGGAGAAGCAATCGTTGGCGCACTCGTGGGATCGGGGTTCAATCGAAAAGATCTCATGGCATTTGAAATCAAGAAAGAACGCGCTGAAGTCGTTGCTAAACGCTATCGCGTCAGCGTCGCCGCGAATGGGAAAGACCTGGCGGAAAAGGCGCAATCTGTTCTTCTCGCAGTAAAGCCACAGGATGCAAGAGTGCTTCTTGAGTCAATCGCCCCTGCCCTGAAAAAAGAGAAACTGGTAATCTCCATAATGGCCGGTGTGACCACGTCAACCATCCTGTCAATGGCACAAAAACCGTTGAAGGTCATCAGAGTCATGCCGAACATCGCTGCTAAAGTCGGTGAGGGAGCCTTGGGCATTACCTCTAATGACCTTGTGACGGAAAAGGAACTGGGAGAAATGAAAAAACTGCTCTCACCGATTGGCCGGATAGTGGACGTCAGGGAGGACCTGATGGACGCAGTTACAGCCCTGGGTGGCAGCGGCCCCGCGTTTCTTCTCTCTTTCCTTGAAGCCATGATTGATGGTGGCGTAAATGTAGGGCTCCCCAGAGACAAGGCGACTACGCTTGCCATACAGACTATCAAGGGGACCATAGCGATGCTGGAAGCGGAAAAGCTCCATCCTTCCCTGATGAAAGAGATGGTCACTTCCCCGGGAGGTACTACGATCGCGGGACTCGTGCATCTTGAGGAAAACGGATTCAAAGGAATTGTAATGAAGGCCCTGGAGAAAGCGCGCAACCGGGCTAAGGAACTTTCGGCTTGATGCGCAACGGTTACGAAAGCCAACGTCTTCAGATGGTAGAAGACCAGATTAAGGACCGCGGCGTGAGAGACAGACGGGTGCTTGAAGCATTCCGAAAGGTTCCGCGTCACCTGTTCCTCGATGAAGCCCTCTGGCCCCAAGCGTACGAGGATCATCCGCTGCCCATTGGTGAGAAGCAGACAATCTCGCAACCGTATATCGTTGCGCTTATGACAGAGGCTCTGCATTTGACAGGGCAGGAGAAGGTGCTGGAAATAGGAACCGGCTCAGGGTACCAGACGGCGATACTCGCGGAACTCGCAGAGCGCGTCTATTCGGTAGAACGCATCCCCTCGCTGGCGAAGCGGGCCCGCAGGCTGCTCGACGAATTAAAGTACAGTAATGTAATAGTTAACATAGGTGACGGGACGCAGGGATGGCGGGAATACAGTCCCTATGAAGGTATTATTGTAACGGCGGCCGCGCCTGAAGCTCCAGATCCTTTGCTCCAGCAACTGGAAACAGGGGGCCGGCTGGTGGTGCCTATTGGCGATGAATTTCAACAGGAACTCGTAGTCTACGTCAAAGAAGGAGAGGACAGGTATCGCGAGGAGAACTACGGAGGGGTGAGATTCGTCAAGCTGATAGGGACATACGGATGGAAAGATTGACCGAAGAAAGAGAGTCCGTTGACTATTTCGAAGAAGATGATTTTGAAGCCGAAAGGCTCTACCTGAGGGACTTGCGCAAACTGTCCACGATGAGCGAGGAAGAGGAAAAGGAGCTGGCGGAGAGAATCTCACGGGGTGACAGAGATGCACGAAGGAAGATGATCGAGACAAATCTCAGATTGGTGGTCAAGATAGCCAGAAGATACGTAACCCCGGGAGTCTCAATACTCGATCTTATAGAAGAAGGGAACATAGGATTAATAAAGGCAGTTGAGAAATTTGACCTTTCAAAGAACTGCCGCTTTTCAACATACGCGACGTGGTGGATCAGAGAATCGATCGAACGGGCCGTACTCAACTACTCACGGATAGTCAGGTTGCCCGTGCATGTCACCTCTCGCATGCGAAAGATATCCAAAGTTATACAGGAGTACATCGAAAGAGAGGGAAGAGAGCCGACTGTGGAAGAGATTCATCTCAGCACAGATGTGCCCGTCGCCTTTATACGAAATGTGATGTTTATAGTCACTAAGACGGATTCGATCGATACGCTTCTTGACGAAGAAGAAAATGTGAGCACGGAGCGTTACCTGCCGGGTCTTTCCGTAGACGAAGCGCTCTCTGCACTGGAGCAGACGAAAAGGATCGAGTACATAGCCTCGTGGTTGGACAGATTGCGCGAGGATGAGAAAAGAGTGATTGTGCTGAGATACGGCCTTGATGGAGAGGAACCACAAACGCTCGAATCAATAGGTAAACTTTTCGGCGTGACCAGAGAGCGCATACGACAGATTGAACACAAGACTATCGCCAAGCTCCAGAGAGTCGTCAGACGAAACAACATAGGGAGAGAAACCATTTAGCGGTCCCGCAAGGCCGTTAGATGTTACGATTTACATGTTACATGTTTCGAGTTCAGAGCTAAACTGCAAAAACTCCTGCCTTGAACTTGCAACCCGTAACCCGGAACTCGTAACGTGCAGTATGGGGAAAGACTTCTGAGCCAAACATCTGCTAATTACCTCATCCGGAAAGGTTCTGTCATTACAGGCATCACCCTCGTGAGCAGGCCCTTGGGTTTTGTGAGGGAGGCTGTCCAGGCGTACCTTTTCGGGGCAACGAGCCTTGTCGGCGCATTCGTCATCGCCTTTAACTTCCCGGAATTGATACAGACGCTTTTCTTCGCCGGGGCGACCAGTGCCTTTCTCATCCCGGTCTGCTCCAAATACCTCGAAGATCGGGAAGAGTTCTCCAGGGTATATTCACTTTTCATGAACGTAGCTATCATCGTCACCGCTGTCGTCTCAGTAATTCTTCTCGCAGCCAGTGTGCCGGTAGTGCGGCTCATCGCCCCGGGGTTTAGATCCGAAAGCAGGGACGTCACGCGTCTGCTTTTCATCATCATGCTGCCTGTTATTCCACTTCACGCCATACTTTCGGTGATGAAGGCGTTTCTAAATGCGAAGGAGCAGTTTGCGGCACCGGAACTGTCAGGCATCATCTGGAACATAATCTTTATCCTCGCCGCCCTCACAGCCAGCGGCACCATCGGAATCTACAGTCTGGCCGTAGGCGTTTCGCTGGGTGCAATCGCTCAGGTTCTGCTTCAGATACCCTATTTGCGGAAGCTTGGCATCCGTTACCATATGACAATCCCTCTTGGTCATCCCTCACTCAGGGAGGCAAAGCGGCTCTTCACCGGCGCGTTGATCGCGACGTCTGTTGTGCCGATCAACAGCTTCATCGGCAGAAGCATGGCCACCTACTTGCCTGAAGGCGGCGTTGCTTCACTCGCATATGCCTTTCGTATTTTTCTTTTCCCATACAGCCTTTTCGCAGTTCCGATTTACACGGTGCTCTTCTCAAAACTTTCGAGGTTATTTCACGAAGAAGACTGGGAAGGGATAGAGTCTCACGTAGACAGTTCCCTGGTGCTTGTCTGCATAACGCTCATTCCCTCGACGATCTTTCTTTGCTTTGCCGGCGACGTACTGGTCAGGCTGCTCTACCAACGGGGTGCTTTTTCGACCAAAGATACGCTGATGACCTATCGCGCTCTCTCCGGATACAGCGTCGGCCTGGTTTTTTATGCATTGTCGATTTCCTTCGTCCGCATCTTTAATGCACGCCATGACATGAAAACTCCTGCCGTGGTCGGTCTCACGTCTATCGCGCTGAACGCGGTACTGGTTTACCTTCTCATGATACCGCTCGGAAATCTCGGGGTAGCGCTTGCAACGTCGATAATCTCTTTCTACAATTTTTTAGTGCTGTATGTGCTCTACAAGAAAAGGACGGGTTATCGGCCGTCAGGAAGAACGAGGAAAGAGATTGTATTGTCTTTTGTCGCCGGCGCTATCGTCGCGCTTCTGCTCTTCGGTCTTCGCAACGTGATACCCGGAAGACCTTATCTATTCTTCACGCTGGGGTTTCTCATCACAGTAGCCATCTATGCAATGTTTTTTAAAAATTACTATCTCACGTTCTTGAAAAGGAGACAGGAAAAACAAATAGAGAGCTAGGTTGAGGTTAAGAAAGACTCATTGCCGTGGAGTCTTTCACGTTATTTAACCCTAACCTGCTTGATCTCTTGCCCCTCGCTACACTTTGCGCAGCCTCCGCCGTACCCAGCACGTAAGAAAAAAGAGCAATGTAGCCCCCCTGCCCTCTTTCATAATGCGTAGCGCCATCTCCCGCATTCTTTCCTGGCGGTCGACCTTTCTATCGGAGAGATAGATGGCGAGGAGACCGTGACACACCATGCGGTGGAACCTTTCGTGAGGCAATTGCGCAACCGCCCTGTCCGCTTCCTTGAACACGGCCACGAGCCGTTGCACCATGGTGTCGCTGTTCTCGTAAAAAGAACAGAAATTGAGATCGCCCGCCAGCCGGTCTTCTTCCTGGTCAACAAAGTAGTCTAAAAGAATATGCAGCCCCTGCACCCATGGGAAATAGGCATCGCGTAAAGCCTGTGCATGCTTTGCCGATAAAGATGGAAGAAAGGCGGATGAGACGAGACAGAAAATACCAAGAGTCGAACCTGCAGAAGCCGCGAATTCGTACCACCTCATCTCCGGAAGGCTTCCCCTATATTCATCAAACCATGCCTGAAGCCTGGGTACACGCTCTTCCAATCGCACGTGCTTGTGCACCTGCAGGTCCGCATAATAGCCCTCCAATTCCCATAGCCACTGTGCGACGACGTCATAACGCGGAACCCTGGAAAGCACTTCCTGACAGGTCCCGACGAGATCAGAAAGATAGTGTGCGTCGTCCTGCTCAGGCCTCAATCGATAATAGTTGACAGGAGCTTTTCCGGGTGTCAGAGCGTGAAGCATCGACTCGTGGAGGGCAGTGAAATCCCCGGGGTCCAGGCTTGTGCTGCGATCGCACAGGTTATCAAGGTAATCAGAAATGGTCTGGTAAGCAACGATAAACCTGACGGCCTCGTCACGGTGGTCGCCCGCAAGAAGCGCGTACAGCGCGCCCCCTTCGCAGTGAAAGGTCTTTGTCTCTATGCTCGCAAGAGCCTGCCTGCGCAATTCAGGGTCAGGGATGGCAGCGGCTCTTCTTTTCCAATGATCGAGATGCCGACGCACCCTGGGTATGACACTGGACAGGATCTTGGCGGTCATGGTCCATGGAACCCTTGGCACGGACATCCGTTTGTTCCC
>DATKNH010000100.1 GCA_035541455.1 Syntrophorhabdales bacterium | reverse complement strand
AGCCTCTCACCTATCTTGTAAAGGTCGCCGGCACCGAGAGTAATAACCAGATCACCCGGAGCCACCATGCGGAGGATCGTCTCCGCGACGTCATCTTTGGTTGGCGCAAAGAGTACGTTCTTGTGACCGCTCTTGCTGATGCGCTCTGCAAGCATGCTTCCAGTTATGCCCTCTATCTTCTCCTCGGATGCAGCATAAATGTCGGTGACAATCAGCACATCGGCCTCGTTAAAGGATGTCACGAACTCGTCGAGAAGAGCCTTGGTCCTCGTATACCGGTGCGGCTGAAAAGCAGCCACCACCCTTCCCTTCCAGATGTCGCGGATCGCTGCAAGCGTTGCCTTTATTTCCGTTGGATGGTGACCGTAATCATCTACCAGGGTCCAGTCGTTCTGCCACTTCAGCTCGAGTCTCCTGTGAATCCCTGCAAAGCGCCTCAGCGCTTCCTGCACCGTGGAGAAGGGGATGTCGAGTTCAATAGCCACCCCTATGGCTGCAAGCGCGTTGACGACGTTGTGGATACCCGGAGTGGCAAGCACTGCTTCGCCAAGCTCCGAGCCTTTGTAGGTGACCCTGAAACTGGTTGTGAAGCCTTCCTGCTTCACAACCTCAGCCCTTAAATCCGCCTGCTTGGAAAGGCCGTATGTGATGTAGCGGCGCTTCAGCAAAGGGATCACGCTCTGAAGGCCCGGGTTGTCGATACAAAGAATAACCAGACCAAAGAAGGGTACCTTATTGAGGAACCTGACGAAGGCATCCTTGATCTCTTCTATATCCTTATAGAAATCGAGATGCTCCAGGTCGATGTTCGTGGCGACAGCCAGCGTGGGGAAAAGAAGGAGGAAGGAGCCGTCGCTCTCGTCGGCCTCCGCGACAAGGTATTCGCTTCCCCCGAGCTGCGCGCTTGTGCCGAGGCTGTTGAGTCGTCCCCCTATGACACATGTCGGGTCAAAGCCTGCCGCATCGAGAATGGAAGCGACAAGAGAAGTGGTTGTTGTTTTGCCGTGAGCGCCTGCGACCGCGATACTGTACTTCATCCTCATCAGCTCAGCAAGCATCTCGGCCCTTGGTATCACCGGTATGAAACGGCTCTTTGCGGCTTTCACTTCCGGATTGTCAGACTTGACCGCGGAAGAGACAACGACCACGTCCACCTGTGTCACATTGTCTTCCTTGTGACCATAGAATATCTCGGCGCCGAGAGAAGCGAGCCGTTCGGTGGTCTCTGTTTCCCTGAGGTCGGAACCCGTCACCTTGAAACCGAGATTGAGCAGTACTTCGGCGATACCACTCATCCCTATGCCACCTATGCCTATGAAATGTATCTTTTCGATTTTACGAAACATTGGTTGCCATACCTTTAAGTATCAGTTCTTCAGCATTCTCCACGTAAATTGTCCCCATGCTTTCCGCCATTCTCGCGCGCAGCTCCGGGTATTCATAAAACTCTTTCAAAATCGAGTTGAGCCGGTCCCCGGAGAGTTCGTCGTTGCCTACTACGTAAGCACCGCCGATCTCCTCCACGTACGCCGCGTTCTTCCACTGGTGAGCTCCGGCCGCATACGGGTAGGGCACAAGTACAGCCGCCTTCTTGAAATAAGAAAGCTCGAAGATCGTTGAGGCGCCCGCGCGCGCTATAACTACATCCGAGAGGCTGTAGTATTTCTCCATCTCATCCGTGAAAGGGAATACCTCGTGCGGAATCTTCACGGTGGCATATGCCTCTTTTACCTTCTGGTAATCATCGTTTCCGGTCTGGTGGTATATGGCCGTGTTCTTGTAGGACTCCAGATAGGGCAGAAGCAGGAGCACTGCCTCGTTGATGCTGCGCGCGCCGCGGCTTCCGCCGAAAACGAATATGTTGAAAAGATCGTGAGTACCGCCGGCAGCGGCCAAAGCAGAGGCGACTCGCAGCTTTTTTCGGACGGGATTACCCGTGTGAAGCATACTGCCTTTCAGGTAATCTCTCGTCTTTGAAAAACTGATAAAGGTCTTGTCTGCGATGCGGCAAAGCAACCTGTTCGCAAGCCCCGGAACCACATTCTGTTCATGAAGAAAGCGCGGCACACGCATAAGAAAGGCCGCTATCATCACGGGCACGCAGGTGAAGCCACCCATGCCGATGACCATATCCGGCTTCTCCCGGCGCAGAATCTTTATGCTTTGCACGACACCTCGCAAGATGCTGACTATTGTAAAGGCTTTCCGGGTAAAACTCTGTCCGAGAAAGGGCTGCGCATCTATCTTGAGCAGACGGAATCCCCGCTCCGGGATCACAGCTCCCTCCATGCCCCGCGAGGTGCCCACAAAAAACAGCTGGTTGGCACTGTCTGCCGCCATGAATGCTTCAGCCACGGCAACGCCAGGAAATATATGACCTCCAGTACCGCCTGCAGCAATGAGCAGCTTCATGACCCTTTCTCCCCTTGGAGCATCACGCCCGTAAGCGGGGCAAGAATCAGCAGGGCAGCGATCGGTTGATACAGCAACAACCCCTTCAACGAGAACCCTACGGACATGAGAAGGTCGATAGACACATAGAGCAGACCGAAAAAGGCGATGGTCCATACGGTACCGGCTTTCCTGACAAACCCGATAAAGGTGATAAGAAGAAGAAGGAAGCCGGTTCCGAGCATAAGGTAGCGCTCGATGCCGACAAGCTCCAATCCTGAACCGTAGACGGTCATTCTCTTCGCATACAAGACAGCAAGCATTACCACCACGTATGCCCCTGCCAGCGGAATGAGCTTGGTACGCTGCATGATGAACAAAAAGAGGACGATTGTGATTGAGAGAGGCAGGAATATCTCGACGCTCCGGACCAGTATCAGATTCAAAGAGACGGAAATGAAGAGGAGGGACAGGGCAAGAATCTCTTTGTAGAGTCCCTTCCCTTTTTCACTGATCGTTGCCACGTAGAGACTCAGACTGAAGAAGGCGAGAAAGATGGCGACGAATCGCATGATCGAGTTGGCCCTGAGTCCGGGGTAGAGAACAAGGCCGGCAGACAAGGCAAAACAAAGAACGATGAGGGGATACTTGGCGCCGAGCACATACTTGGAAGGCGCCTGAGATACCATGAATGAGACGGCAACCGCAGCGCAAAGCAGAAGCGTCTTAACCACGTTCATATCGCGGAAAAGGCTGTAAAACAGAAGGCAGGAGAGCATGAGCAGCAGTATTCTCTTCACAGCGCCTCCACGATGCGTCTGAATTTATCGCCCCGCTCTTTATAGTCTTTGAACATATCAAAGCTCGAACACATTGGAGAAAAGAGAACGGCTTCGCCGGATGCGGCCATGGCAAATGCCTTCTCCACTGCCTCCGAGAGGCCTGCAACTACCTCCGTCGGCATGTAAGACGCCAATTCCTTCGCTATCTTCTCTCTTGCGTCACCAAAGAGCACGAGCCCTTTGATTCTATCTGATAGCTCGGCGATTGTCTTGTAACTCCCTCCCTTATCCTTACCGCCAGCTATAAGAATGACGCGGTTGGTCATGCTTTCCAGGGCCCTTCTGGTGGCGTCAACATTCGTAGCCTTCGAGTCATTGTAAAAACGGATGCCATTCTTCTCTCTCACAAACTCCATGCGGTGAGAAAGTCCCTTAAACTTTTTGAGAGCCTGCTCTATCATAGGCCGGTCAATACCATAGATATGACACGTGAGAAGCACCGCAAGCAGGTTTTCGCTGTTGTGGATACCGACAAGCGGAGAAAGATCGCGCCTGTATCTGAATTCTTGTCCGCTCAGGCGCACCACCAGAGCATCTCCATCCAGAAATGCTCCTTCGGGGAGGCTCATCCTGGTTGAGAAGTAGAAGGAGCGCGCCTTCAGCTTTTTTCTTCCTGAGAGTTCCGCGGTGAGGAACGCGTAATCATCATAACTCTGGTTTTCGAAAAGACGCCACTTTGCGGCGGCATACTCTTCAAAAGAGGCGTAGCGATCCAGGTGATCTTCGGTGATGTTGAGGAGAATCGCAACATGCGGCCTGAACTGCTCTACAGTCTCAAGCTGAAAACTGCTGATTTCTGCTATGACGAAACGCGCCTTTTGCCCTTTCAGTACGTAATCGATAAGGGGCTTCCCTATATTTCCGCCGACAAAGACGTCCTTGAACGCGGCTGTGAAAACTTGCCCCAGGAGAGTCGTTGTCGTTGTCTTACCGTTTGTGCCCGTGACAGCTATGATAGGCTCCTTTATGAATCTGGATGCCAGCTCAATCTCCCCTATAACTCTCGCTCCCCTGGCACGCGCTTCCGCGAGGAAGGATAGATTGGTGTCAACGCCGGGGCTGACGAGAATCATCTCATGATCGACAAAGTCATCCTTTATGTGGGATCCAAAGTGACCCACATACGGTGTCCCGTTCAGGTCTGCCAGCGATGCCGTGAGCTGTTCCTTGCTCTTCAGATCGGTAACGGTCACTTTCTTACCAAGACTCCCCAAGAACTTCACCAGTGAGACCCCTGTTTTCCCAAGACCCACAACAAGCACACGGTCGGGAATATCGGCTACCGTTGTGAGTTTCGAGTTCCGAGTTTCGAGCTCACCCATGGTTATCCAACCCGTAATGATTTCTGTCTCATCTCAATTTCAGCGTCGTTATTGCTATCAGCCCAAGTATCACCGACACAATCCAGAACCTCACCACGATCTTTGCCTCATTCCATCCTTTCAATTCAAAATGATGGTGTATGGGCGCCATCTTGAAAACCCTTTTCCCCCGACACTTGAATGAGAGTACTTGAATGATCACCGAGAGGGTCTCGATTACAAAAATACCGCCGACGATAACAAGGAGGATCTCCTGCTTTATTATCACTGCCATGGTGCCCAAACCTGCCCCCAGAGCCAATGAACCGGTGTCTCCCATGAAAAGCTCTGCAGGATGCGCATTATACCAGAGGAATCCCAATCCCGCCCCCAGCATCGCTCCGCAGAGTACGGTCAATTCACCTGCACCCCTCACATAAAATATCTGAAGGTACTGGGCAAACTTTACATTGCCTGCAAGATACGCAAAGAGAAGAAAGGTGGACGTGACCGTAAGGACCGGACCGATCGCGAGGCCATCCAGCCCGTCCGTGAGATTCACCCCGTTCGATGCGCCCGCTATGATCAAAACACAGAGCAGGATGTAGAAAACGCCCAGGTTTGGGGCGACGTTCTTGAAAAAAGGCACGGTGAGCTGCGGAAGAAACCCTGACTCCGAGTATATGATCACGCTGATGATCAGTGCAAAAAGGATCTCGAGGAGAAACTTGGTTCTTCCGGGCACACCCTTGCCGCATCTATTCTTGAGCTTTCTCATATCATCGACGAATCCGATCGCGCCGAATAGAACCAGGGCCGCAGTCACAGCCCAGATGTACTCGTTTCTCAGATCCGCCCACAGTAAGGTGGGGATGATGGTTGCAACCAGGATAACGAAGCCGCCCATGGTCGGGGTGCCTCTCTTGGTCTCGTGTCGCTCCGGGACGTCCTCTCTTTTTTCAGTCTTGATGCGCAGCTCGTTCAGCTTTTGAATGAGCCGGGGAGTCAGGAAAAAACTTATTATCAGCGCACTCAGAATAGCGAGCACCGTGCGGAACGTGATGTACCTGAAAACGTTGAATGCGCCTATGTACGTGTGGAGAGGGTAGAGGAGATAGTAGAGCATCTAGAGCAGCTCCCCTACGACTTCGTTCATTTTCATTGCTCTCGACCCCTTCACCAGTATGAGATCGTCTTCCCTCACCAGGGCAGCGGCATATGCAATGAGCGCTGCCTTGTCATCAAAGAACTTCGCGCGGCCGTTATTCATTTCATCATAGGCGGCTCTCGCAGCTTCTCCAAGAAAGAGTATGTTCGAAAGGCTGCTCTTCTTGAGAAAGCGGCCCAGTTTCCGGTGGTACTCCGCGTTGTCCTCTCCCAGTTCCTTCATTTCCCCGAGGATTGCGATCTTTTTTCCTCTGCAAGGCAGCTGCTCCAAGGTTTCTATGGCCCATTCCATGGAAGAAGGGTTTGCGTTGTACGCGTCGTCGATAATCGTATAGCCTTTTTTCGATGCAACAGCCTTGAAGCGGCCCGGGTACGGCTCAAACGTGGCCACTTTCTCCCTGATCGTCTCACCCGGCACACCGCAGAGATGCGCAATGGAGGCGGCCGCAACGATGTTATACAGATTATGCATACCGAGGAGGTGCGCTGTAGTTTTCACTTTTTCGCCCTGCAGGGAAAGCTCAATCTCAAACCCGCCAAGGCCTTTCGACTCCTGCGTGGACAGCATGAAATCTGCCCGGGCTTCTATCGCGTAGGTGTAGGAGCGACGCACCGGTTTTTCGGCAAGGGTCTTCAGATTGGGATCATCAATATTGATCAGGATAGTTCCACTCTCTTTTGTGCGCTCGAAAAGACTCGCTTTTTCTCTGAATACACCGGCTATATCACCTAAGCCCTCGAGATGAGAAGCATTGACATTCGTGATTATCGACAGGTCAGGTTCAACCAGATCAGCAAGCGCTGCTATTTCTCCGGGATGATTGGTGCCCAGTTCCAGTATGCAGTATGCAGGCTGGTCAGCTATGGAGAGAATGGTCTGGGATACGCCGATATTGTTGTTATAATTCTTCTCGTTGTACGCGAGAGAAGCGAACCCGGCCATGATGTGCGCAAGCAGTTCCTTCGTTGTGGTCTTGCCGTTGCTGCCGGTAATTGCGACAAACACACCACCGAGCTGCTTCCTTTTATAGCGTGCAAGATCAAGCAGGGCCTTCGTCGTATCGTCCACCAGAATGATCGTGCCACCAGACCCGGCGCATGCCGATTCACGATCCTTCTGGCAGAGGCATCCGGCTGCGGATTTGGCATATGCTTCGCGCGCAAAGACGTGTCCATCAAAACGGGGCCCGATCAAAGGGACAAAAAGGTCGCCTTTCTTGATCGACCTCGAGTCGATCGAGATCGACGTAAACTGATCCTGTTCACGATTGAGCAGCGTACCCTCTACCGCCTTCAGAACGTCCTCAAGCTGCCACATGAAGCCACTCCTCTATCACTTCCCTGTCACTGAAGTGAAAGGTTTGTGTACCGATTATCTGATAATCTTCATGCCCTTTTCCGGCCACAAGCAGCACGTCATTGGTGGTGGTGCTGCGGATCGCCTCACCGATGGCTTCCCTTCGATTTTCGATAACCCGATATGAATTGTTCCCGAAACCCTGTTGTATGTCGGCTATGATCTTGATAGGGTCCTCACTCCTCGGGTTATCAGAGGTTATGATGGCGAAGTCAGCCAGATCCGATGTAATCCTCCCCATGAGAGGCCTTTTCGTTTTGTCTCTGTCGCCTCCGCAGCCGAACACGACTATCAGGCGGCCGGCGCAGAGTCGTTTCAATGTCTCCAGGGTTTTGCGCAGCGCGTCAGGCGTGTGGGCGTAGTCGACGAAGATGGGAATTCCTCTCGCGTTCTCCACGCGTTCCAGCCGGCCTGGTACCCCCTTCAGCGCTTCCAGGCCCTCGATTACCGCGTCGTGCGCTATGCCTGCGGCGTGACCAAAGAGAGCTGCCGCAAGGATATTTGCAACATTGAACAGGGCGACAAGCCTCGACCGGATGACGAGCTCTTTTCCCATGAGGGAAGCAGTGATGGTCAAGCCGCCGATCTCTTCTTTGACCGAAGTCGCAAACGCGTCTGCATGTTCACGCAGACTGTAGGTGAAGTTCGTAATTGGGGGACTGCAGACGAAGTCGCGTGCGTTCGGATCGTCCTTGTTGAGTATCGCGTATTTCTTCTCCTTAACGCTCTCCACGAGGTACTCATGGAAAAGTCTTTTCTTTGCCGCCTTGTAATGTTCGAAATCCAGATGGTAGTCAAGATGGTCATGGGTAAGGTTGGTAAAGATAGCGCCGTCAAAATCGATGCCCTCGACCCTTCCCTGATCGAGCGCATGGGAAGAGACCTCCATGACCGCGGAGCGGACACCCGCCTCTCGCATCCTGCTGAACAGCCGCTGAATTTCCGTGGACTCAGGCGTCGTCGTCTGTCCTCTTACCACAGTGCCATCGTACCGGTAAGAAATGGTTCCCATGACGCCGACCGGCTGATTAGCTGCACGGAGTATAGACTCGATCAGATAGCTCGTAGTTGTCTTACCGTTGGTTCCGGTGATCCCGGTCACATGCATATCCCTCGACGGGTACCCGAAAAATCTCGCCGCCATCCTTCCAAGCAGAGTGCGCACGTCACGGATCACCACCAGGCACGGAAAATTGCCGCTCAGTTCAGCGTCCGAAATCACCACAGCCGCGCCTTTTCTCACAGCCTCTTGTACATAAGGCTTACTTGTTTCGGTGGCAAAAAAGATGAAGCCCTCCTTCACTTCTCTGGAATCCTTTGTGATACCCGTAACGTTCTCCGGCATAAGCCCTTTTACAGAAACGACAGGAGCATCACCTAGGAGCTGTGCGAGCCTCATTCTCCAGCCAACCTCCCGTATACCGCGCATTCCGAATCACCTTTGAGCCTCTCGAACGGCTTCGGTGACTGGTCAACGACAACACCGTTGCCGTGCACTTTGATTTTAGCAGTATGCACGACGAGTCTATCTATGGCCACTTTTATTGGAAGACCGCTGAGGTTCGGCATGCGCCATTCTTCCTCCTCTTGATCCTTGCGCATGCGCCCTGCTTCCGTTGACGTCACAAACTGAAAACCTTCCTTGTTCCTGATCACGCCACCCTGGGCAAGCACAACCGGGAACAGATCAATGCAATCTTCCTGAACGAAACGATTGTACATGGATAGAAGCTTTTTCTTTTCGACTATATATCCTCTTCCCAGCATCATATCCTCGGGACTGAGGTCAGCCTTGATGTCAACAGCCTCCTTCTTGAAGAACTCTTTCAGTCGATTTTTCCCAATTAATGTGACGAGAGATTTCAGACCGTCTTCATCTTGCTGTTTTAGTATATCGAGGGGCTTTAACCAGATACTATTTTGCCCAGTTTTTTTTGAAAAAATCAAAGCGTCCCGGTCGACCCAGCCCTCTCGTACCGCATAGCAGGTGACAGGTATCGAGATGAGGAAATGCGGCTCAATCCCCGATGCATTCTTCATGGCTGTCGGGAGTGGCGCTTTGACAGCCGGCGCGGCGCGGGTACCGGCCTGGTGCGTCACCGCCTGAGCGGGCGGAGGGGTCGCAACTTTTTCAATGATACCCTCGACAGTGGGGTCTGCGGACAGGTTCCGCTCGGCCGATCCCTGGATATCCTGAGCGTGTGTCGACCTACCGGTTTTCACTCCGATCCTTTTCATGCTCAGTTTTTCCGGAATTCTGAAACCTACAGAAACATAAAGGAGGCAGACGACAAGATAGACTGCCAGCGCTCTCCTGTTGGTCCCTTTGTTCATCTGAGAACAAGTACCTCTTCCTCTTTGGGTTTCTTCAGGCCAAGCCTTTCTCCGGCGACAAATTCAACGTAGCCCTTCTGTGTGATGGCGAGAAGCTCCATCTTGAGATTGGTGTTGATTTCCGCTACTCTTTTCTCTTCAGTCAATTTTTCCAGAAACGTCAGCTTGGTCTCGTCATACGCTTCTTTAACGAAGAACGAGAGAAACCCAAAGCAGGTAAAAGCGACCACCAGCACGACGACAAGCAACGGTAAAGAAGTTTTGTTCACCTGTTTCCTGATCCCGCCCTTTATCGCGATTTCTCGATTTCTTTTCATAGCATTCCTTCCTGAAGTTTTTCTGCTATGCGGAGCTTGGCACTGCGTGATCTCGGATTACGAGCGATTTCGACCCTGCCCGGCCGTATCGGTTTCTTGGTGAGTACGTTCAGTTCAGTTGCTGACCTGAACATCCCCTTTACCATTCTGTCTTCAAGAGAATGAAAAGATATAACGCCGACCCGCCCGCCTTGCGTAAGCAGGTCGATAGCGGAAGTCAACCCTGTCTCCAGGTTTTCCAGTTCTCTGTTGACTTCCATGCGCAGTGCCTGAAACGTCTTGGTAGCGGGATGTATCTTCCCTGTGCGGCGCACGACCCGGGCCACCACATTGGCAAGCTGTCGAGCCGAGTTTATCGGTGCCTTCTTTCGCTCGGCGATTATCGCGCGGGCGATCTGCGCTGCTTTCCATTCCTCGCCGTACTCGGCAATGATACGTTTGAGCGCGTCATGAGTATATGAATTAGCCACCCGGAGGGCAGTCAATTCCTGGCGTCGGTCCATTCTCATGTCGAGTGCGTTTGTATCGTTAAAGCTGAAACCCCTCTCCCCTTGCAGTTGGAACGTGGAGACGCCAAGATCAAACAGTACGGCGTCGACGGATACTACCCCGTCGTCGCTCAAAATCTGTTTGAGTGCGCTGAAGTTTGCCCTTTTCAATGTTACCCTGTCCCCAAAGGGCTCCAGGCGTTCCCTCGCGGCCGTGATAGCCGTATCATCAAGGTCGAAAGCATAAGCCCTCAGGTTAGGATATGCCGCCAAAATACCGTATGTGTGGCCTCCACCTCCTGCCGTGGCATCCACGAACAGCCTGTATTCCGGCCGAATCAAGCTTTGTACAACTTCGTCGAGAAGAACGGGTATATGAGTGCTGCCCATCAAAGTCCGAGATCTGAAACTATATCCACCATCTTCTCGTGGTCGGACGTAGCTTCTCTCACTATCTCGGCCCAAGCCTCATCAGCCCAAATCTCTATTTTTTTGTTCATCCCGACGATCACTACATTCTTCTTAATGGCCGCGTAGCTCCGCAGGGACTGCGGCAACAGAATTCTGCCCAGCCGGTCAATAGGACATTCGGAGGCGCCCGAGTAGAAGAACCTCAGAAAAGCTCTCGCCTCCTTCTTAACAGAGCCGGCGTTGGTGATACGCTCCTGAACTTCTACCCATTCTTTTTCCGGGTAAGCAACGATGCATCCGTCAAGGTTGGTGAGAATCAGTTTGAGGTCATAATTGGCTGACAAGATCTCACGGAACTTCGCAGGTATGCTCAATCTGCCTTTATCGTCTATCGCATATTCAAAGCGTCCGGAGAACGTGTTTCCCACTTTATAACACTCCTTCCCACATAATAGCCAATATAGCGGCACCCAGCTGTTTTGTCAATATCTTTTTGGTGTTTTTTTCTTTTATTTTCGAGAGGCTAGCAAGGAAAAAGGTGGAGCGAAAACCAACCGCAAAAGAAAAGGCCCCGGACTGCCTTGCGGAGCACCGGGGCCTCGATTCACAAGCCTTTGTCTTTATTCCAGAAAACTCTCCAACCGCTTCCTTCTCGATGGATGCTTCAGCTTTCTCAATGCCTTTGCTTCAATCTGACGGATGCGCTCGCGTGTGAGGCCGAACACATCCCCCACTTCCTCCAAGGTATAATCGGTCTTTTCACCGATTCCTAAACGCATCCGTATGACCTTTTCTTCCCTTGGGGTGAGTGTGGACAGGACCTTATCTATCTCCTCTTTGCAAGAAATCCCAACGAGCTCTTCAAAAGGAGAGGGCGACTTGGGGTCAGCGATAAAATCACCTAGCTTGGAATCGTCATCGCCGATCGGCGTCTCTATAGAAACCGGCTCGTTGGAGACCTTCATTATTTTCCTGACTTTCTCCAGGGGCAGTCCTGCTTTGTGCGATATCTCTTCCAGCGTGGGTTCTCTGCCCAACTCCTGATAGAGGGAAATGGTCACCTTGGTGATTTTGTTCATCGTTTCCAGCACATGCACAGGCACTCGTATCGTGCGTGCATAATCGGCAATGGCGCGTGTAATCGCCTGACGAATCCACCACGTGGAATATGTGGAGAACTTGTAACCTTTCTGATAGTCGTACTTTTCCGCGGCCTTCATAAGGCCCATGTTGCCTTCCTGGATCAGATCGAGAAAAGAAAGTCCTCTGTTGAGATATTTCTTGGCGATGTTGATGACCAGTCTCAGATTTGCCTTTATGAGCCTGTTCTTCACCACCTTGAGATCTCGTTCGATCCGCTCCATTTCAAGCAGGTTCGTCTTGGTAATCTTGCCTTCTGCATCGTCCATGAACTTCAAACGTTTGACGATTCTCCGGGTAATCTCTTCAAGGACCTTCTTGTGGAGGTTCAGGTTACCCGATATCTCCTCCATCTTTTCTTCCACAGCCTTCTTCTTCTTTTCCAGCTGCTTCTTCGTAAAGGGATCAGTTTTGCGCATATCCTTTTTCAGTTGCTGCCTCTTTTCAAACTGGCTTTTCAGAGCGCTGATCAGGGTGACGGTCTTCTTTTTGTACTCCTCTTCATCCTTCTTGGTGAAATTCATTTCATCGATGTTCTTCAGTATATCGATGATGTTGACCGCGCTCTTCTTAATCTGGGCAGATAATTCCTGCAGTTCGGCTATGGCCTGGGGCAACTCAAAAAGCAGTCCCCTGATCTTGCTTTCCCCCACTTCGATCCGCTTGGCAATGTCGTATTCCTCTTCTGACGTAAGAAGCGAAACCCGCCCTATGTCCTTGAGGTAGGCCCAGATGATATTGTCGGTCTTTTCCGCTGGAAATCGCTCGGTTTCTTCCCACTCGCCGCGCTGCTCTTCCTCCGGCGCCTCGATCTTTTCCTTCATCGTGTCCACAACGTCAATGTTGGACTCCGACAGGAAGTCGAATATGTCTTCAATGTCTTCAGGAGAGACAATGTTCTGGGGTAAAAAGTCGTTGATCTCGTCCGGGGTTAAGTATCCCTTTTCCATCCCGATATCGATGAGAGTCTTAACCTGATCATAGTTTTTTATGCTCATGTACTTTTCTCCAAAATGAAAAAAAGCCCCCTTTCCGGTCGCTAGGGGCGCCAATTTCCGTGACAGGTTGTCTCCTTATTGTGTTGCCTGCAGTTTCCAGTGAATAGATTATAATCATAACCTGCTGTTTGTCAAGTCGGTTTTGCGCCGAATATGAGTCCAAATTCTCCTGATCCTGGCC
Organism: Syntrophorhabdales bacterium; assembly: GCA_035541455.1. Classification (NCBI taxonomy): domain Bacteria; kingdom Pseudomonadati; phylum Thermodesulfobacteriota; class Syntrophorhabdia; order Syntrophorhabdales; species Syntrophorhabdales bacterium. The sequence continues at coordinate 2,049 of DATKNH010000100.1, read as the reverse complement.
ACGTGTACCCGCCAGGCTCCCACAATTTTGTATCCAAAAAATGCCCAGATTAGGTTATCGGATCAGAGGAGAAACCCCATAAGCCATAGTAGCACACAAATCTTGGAGCACCGTTCATATCCACGTACAGACGGGATAAAAAGATGCTTGACAAGAAAATGGGCCCGTGGTAGAAGAAGTGCCATGCTGGGTCGTCCGGAAACAAAGGAATTGAGAAAATGGTGGTGGTGGACTATCGATAGGATGTAAGGCTGCCGCCGCGAAATTGGCCATGAGCGGTCTCGCATCGCTCATGGCCATTTTTTTGGGCCCTGAGTTGTTCGACCTCATGGCCCTTTTTGTTTCTTTCTGCGGGTGGATCGGTAAGCAAGTAATGCGGGCGAAGAGCAGACGTTCTTAGTTGCGGGAGCGGGTCGCAGCATGATAGATTTCAGCGACCCGGCTCCCCGGAAGCCTGAAAAGGAAGGTGTAAATAATGTGGCTGTCAAACCGCGTGACAAGACTGAGACCATCAGGAGTCAGGAAAATATTCGACCTCGCGCGCCAGGTTAAGAATCCGGTCGACCTTAGTCTGGGAGAGCCTGATTTTGATATACCGGAGAACATCAAAGAAGAAGGCATAGCGTGGATACGAAAAGGGTTCAACAAATACACACCCTCCGGCGGCATCCCTGAGCTGCGGGAAAAGCTTCTCCGCTACCTCAAGGACAAAGGCATTTTCTGTGAAGATGTCATTCTGACCCCCGGAGTCACGGGCGGTCTTCTCCTCGCTCTTCTCGTCACTATGAATCCGGGAGATGAAATTGTGATCCCGGATCCTTATTTCGTGCTCTACGAGTACCAGGTGCTCCTTCTCGGCGGCAAGCCCGTTTTTTTTGACACCTATCCTGATTTCTCTCTCAGAGAAGAGGCATTAAGAGGGGCTATCAGCGACCGGACGCGCGTGATCCTGATCAACAGCCCGAATAATCCCACCGGTACCGTCTATTCGGGACAGGAGTTGCAGATGGTGGCAAGGGTAGCGCGGGAGAGGAATCTTCTCGTCTTTTCCGATGACATTTACCACGCCTTCAATTACGAAAGTGACGAATACCGCCACTATTTCGGCCAGTATTACGATGGATGCCTGACGCTTGGCGGCTTCTCGAAGGATTGGGGAATGACAGGCTGGAGACTGGGCTATGTGGCCGGCCCCAAAGAGATCATTGACAGCATGGTCACCATGCAGCAATACGTCTTCAGCAGCGTCAACTCGGTAGCGCAGAAGGCTGCGCTTTTTGCACTGGACTACAAGACTGACGCGCTGATAGAAGCATATCGCAAGAAGAGAAACCTCATCTATGAGGGCCTCAAAGACAGGTACAACGTTGTGAAACCGAGAGGTGCGTACTATATCTTCCCGGAAGTGCCCGGCGGTGACGGTGACGCATTCGTGGAAGAAGCGTTAAGGCGGAACCTCTTTATTATTCCAGGAAGCGTTTTCTCCAGCCATAAATCTCACGTGCGCATTTCATTTGCCGCGTCTGAAAACGCTATAGAAAAGGGCATCGAAATCCTCCGCTCGATGGCGTGAAAGCATTTAGGCGAAGGCCGGGCGGACCTTTTCTCCGCTCTCTGGCGCTCCGAAAAGATCGCCCGGCCTTCGCATTGTGTTCTGGTTGATGACGACGAAGAAACCGCAAAGTTTAGAAACGATTGATGTAAGGCCGAATTTCGATGCATAACGTTGCCACCCGCGAATGAAGGGCTTGTCACCCGCGGGTACCCGGCTAAGACAGTGGGCATATCGCAGGCGCACCTTGGGGTACGTCGAAGCAGGACAGGCCGATGGGCAACGGCGTTAGGCGCGAAAGGCAGCCTTACATACATCTACTGCTTGCCTTCTTTCAGCCGCTTCTCGTAAGCAGCCCGCACTTCTTTCAGCTCCTCCGGCGAGCGGCAGATCTGCTCAGCCTGTATAGCCTGCACGTTCTTCATTACCGCGAAACCGTACTTATCACTGTAGGCGGTCTCACCCCACACCACATCTTCGACCACGGCGTGGTCCTG
>DATKNH010000099.1 GCA_035541455.1 Syntrophorhabdales bacterium | reverse complement strand
CGCCCGACATACTTATTGAGAATGATATGACGAGGCGGCGTGACCGAATGGTGGCACCCATCAAGGAGAGAGATCTGGATAAGCACCTTGAGGGGGAAAACCAGAAGAAACCCGTCGTTACGCCTCCGCCAGCCGCCAATCTGGCTGCGCCCGGTGAGCCTGAAAAGAAGAGCCTCGAGGAGGAGGATTTCCAGCTGTATATGGCAACGCAGATACTGAAGAGCTGGGATACCCTGCGCGGCAAGTAGCGGCGATTCGCCTTCGTCCATATACCTTCGTTATCGCTGCGTCGCGCTCCTCGACGTACCAAAGTACGCCTGCGTCGGCTCCTCGCTGCCGCCTTGGTCTCCGGACGAATCCAAATCGCCGCTATCTGGCGTTCCTGCAATAACATTCGAGTAATCTTTCGGTGAAAGGTTAGCGGGGGTTCACATTCAAGCTGGAGACCCAGGCGGTCCGAGGCTCACGCTACGGAGGCGTACTGTAGTACGTCGAGTAAGCGGGGGCCGAAGGGCAACCAAGCTAGGCGCTTGAAGCCAGATGGGTGTCAGTCTTCGCCGAGGAGATAGTCTAATTTACAGTGCGGACAATTCCAGACTTTCTTGCTTACCTTGAAGAGGAGCTCGTTGCATTGCCTACAGACGGGAGGCTGACCCTCCGGGATGGCTGCGTCCTCTTCCGTCGTTTCTTTTTTTTGTTCTGTTTTTCTTGTCCCGGAGCCTGATAAATCTACCCCGAGTTTCCTCGCTAGATTGATAAGGGCGTGATCAAACCCTTCCCTGTACCGGTACAGGGATCGCAGCTGTTCTTTGTCTCGCGTGGCATTAACCAGTCGCCACCAGAGCTCATAGCTTTCTCTGTGGATCTTGAGCATTGCTTCTTTTATTTCATTGTCATTGAACGTTCTTGGCATGAAGGAGCCTATTCTTGAATTCATCAGGAATGCGCTTTGGTTTGCCTGTGGCATCCACGCAGACCATCAATGTTTCGCCGCGGGTTATTATCTTTCCGTTCTTATGAATCGCGTGAAGAAGAGTGAACTGGGCATTCTTCATGTCAGAGACCGACGTATGCACTTCCAGCTCGTCTCCGTATTGAGATTTGTCAAGCAGGTCGAGAAGCACCTTTCTTACGAGGACAAAGGTATCCAATTTTTCCCACTCCGGAAGCAGTATGCCGAGTGATGCCAGGTATTCGAACCATGACTTTTCAAACAGTTTGAGATAGTTGGCAAAATAGACGACCCCGCCGGCATCGGTGTCCTGGTAATAGATCCTTGTCCGAAACATGGCTCAGTAATACCATGATTGCACATTGAGGGTCAACCCAGTGCAACACTACAATGTGAGCAGTGAGCAAAAAGCAAACAAGCGACGAGAAGTAAGTTCATTGCGGGTAGTGGCGGCAGGCAGTCTATTTTTCCTGCTGCATCGCAGCGGTTTTTTGTTGTATAGTGTTTCTGTTACCTTCCGGCTGTTTACTGCTCACTTTGTGCAGGGCTTACCGATGGAGATTGATCCGAAGCTTATCGAGTTTCTGCTTAATCCGGAGAGCTATCCCGAGAAGCCGAATACCATTACCCATCACGAGACCCACATTTCCCATGTCTTTGTGGGCGATAGCCATGTATACAAGATCAAGAAGCCGGTAAAACTCGACTTTCTCGATTTCACATCGCTTGAGAGGAGGCGGTTTTTCTGCCGCGAGGAAGTGAGACTCAATTCTCGGCTTGCTCCCGATTTTTACCTGGGCGTGAGCACGATCTACGCTACGAAGAACACGTATTCTTTGCTGAAAGGAGCTGGTGCAGAAACAGCCGAATACGCGGTGAAGATGAGGAAGGTTCCCGAGGAGAAGCTGCTTCATAATCTCATAATTGAAGGACGGTTGATTTACAGGGAGCTTGAGCCTGTCGGGCTGAGACTGGCTCGTTTTCATGCTGAGGTGCCGGAATTCCGCGGGGGGCAACATGGAGGATTGGGATCAGTGATTGCCACCACGGAGGAGAACCACGAGGAGATCAGGTCTTTTGTCGGCAAGACGCTCGACCAGCGATTGTACGATGATCTTGTAGAATACACGAGAGGATTCATTAAACAGTGGAAGGACCTTTTTGCCAAGCGGGTAAGGGACGGCCTCGTTCGTGAGGGCCATGGAGACCTGCATTCCCAGCACGTTTGTTTGACCAACCCACCGGTTATTTTTGACTGTATCGAATTCAACAAACGCTTCAGGATCAGTGATATTCTGGAAGATATAGCCTTTCTCCTTATGGATCTGGAGTTTCGCGGCAGGTTCGATCTTTCCCGGAATCTTTTCAAGTCGTACTTCTCTGTGCAGCGCTACGCGCTGGTGAGTCAGCTCCTCCGTTTCTACAAAATCTATCGGGCAGTGGTGCGGGGAAAGATAGAGGGCATCATGGCCCGAAGCCTGCCGGACGAGAAGGAGCAGGGCAGAGCGCTCGGCAGGGCAAGGGAATACTTCGCACTGGCGGATCATTATATGAGGAGCGACGGCACTCACTTTAACCCTGTTGTTTTTATGGGCGTGTCGGGCTCTGGAAAGTCGGCGATAGCGAATGGACTTATCCCGGATGCCGTACTGCTTCGCTCGGATGTTGTGCGGAAGGAATCGCTGGGACAAAAGCCAGACAGGCACTCGTACGTGGAATACGGCACAGGTATGTACGATGAAGAGATTACGCGCCGGACCTACCATCTGCTCCTACAGCGCGCCGTGGAAGAGGCGAGAGGCGGCAGGAGGGTTATCGTAGATGCAACGTACTTGAAAGAGGAGCAGCGGCTTGCCTTCTTCGGCGCCTGCTGCGCAGCCGGGTTGAACCCATTTTTTGTGCATTGTTTTGCGCCCGAAAGAGTGTTGAGAGAGAGGATACAGAAGCGTCTGGCCGAGAGCACAGACGTGTCGGACGGACACCCGTCGATTCTGGAGAAACAACTCTCAATCGAGGAAGAGCCGAAGGAGCTGCCCTGTTTCAGAGTGTTTGCGCTGAATACAGACGAGGACCTGGGGACAATTCAGAGAGCATTGCGCGAACTGTTCCTGTAGCTGCCACCGCACTGATGTCATGAAACAAAGGGTTTCATGGTAATGAGATAAGGTGTGTCAGTTTCTGTCACCTGTTTCAACAGCTACCGTGCCTTACTTTTCCGTCATTGCTGATACCACACCACATCTGCTACACTATTGCGTTACTTGATTTCACTGGCCACTGGCCACTCTGCACTCTGTTATGGCCTTTCTCCCTATTTCCAGAGAGGATCTCTCAGCAAGGGGCTGGGATTACCTTGACGTAATCCTGGTAAGCGGCGATGCGTACGTGGACCACCCGTCGTATGGAGCGGCAGTCATCGGGAGAAGACTGGAGGCGGCAGGTTTCAGAACGGGCATCATAGCCCAGCCGGACTGGCGTTCGACTGAAGCATTTGAGCAGCTCGGGGAACCGCGTCTCTTCTTCGGGGTTACTTCGGGAAACCTCGACTCCATGGTGGCCAACTATACGTCCACTAAGCGGCGGCGCAGCGTGGACGACTATTCACCCGGAGGCAACACAGGACTTCGTCCGGACAGGGCTGTGACCGTCTATGCCAACCGCATCAGGGAGGCCTTCGGAGATGCGTGCATAGTGCTTGGAGGAATCGAGGCCAGCCTCAGGCGTTTCGCTCACTACGATTGGTGGGACGACAGCGTCCGCCGCTCCATTCTGATTGATTCGCGGGCCGATCTTTTGGTGTACGGCATGGGAGAGGAGCAGGTTGTAGAGGTTGCGCGGCGCCTGCGCGAGGGCAGGGATCTCTACGGCATCCGGGGTACGGCCCTTGTGGCAAAAGAAATCGAGCCTGACCGCGGGATTGTCGAAATACCTTCCTATGAGGAGGTGCTGCGGGACAAGGAACAATTTAACCGTGCCTTTGCGACGATCGCCGAACATCAGGACCCGGTGAGGGGAGGTACTATTCTCCAGAAGCATGCTGCGCGCTATGTCATTCAGTTTCCACCGGCAAGACCACTTGCGCCGGAAAAGCTCGATCAAATCTACGAGATGCCGTACGAGCGTGCCTGGCATCCGCGTTACAGCCCATACGGCGGTGTACCTGGTTTTGAAACCGTGAAATTTTCAATCACGTCTCACCGCGGCTGCGCGGGCGGCTGCGCCTTCTGCTCGCTCGGTATGCATCAGGGGAGGATCATCCAGTCGCGTACATCTGCCTCTCTTCTCAGGGAAGCGAGACTTCTTTCTGAGAGGACCGACTTCAAAGGAACGATCACTGATGTGGGTGGCCCGACTGCGAACTTGTTCATGGCGCGCTGCGCCCGCTGGGAGCGCAAAGGCGCCTGCGCAGAAAAAAACTGCTTCGTGCCGCGAAGATGCGGAAATCTCAAGCTGGGGTATGAGGAGAGTATGAGTCTCTACCGAAAGATCCTCGAGTTGCCCGGGGTGAAGCATCTCTTTATAGAAAGCGGGTTGCGCTACGACCTGCTGACAGGAGACGGTGAGGAGCGCCTCTTCCTAGATGAGCTTTGCGAGCATCATGTGAGCGGGCAGCTCAAAGTGGCCCCGGAGCACACGAAAGACAAGGTGCTGAGGCTGATGAACAAACCGGGTTTTGCGGTCTACGAGCAGTTTGTGAAGAGGTTCAAGGAAACGAACCTGCGCTTGAAGAAGAAGCAGTTTCTCGTAAATTATTTCATCAGCGCCCATCCGGGTTCTTCCCTTCAGGATGCTCTGGATCTTTCGCTCTACCTCGTGAAGCGGGGCATCAGCCCTGAACAGATCCAGGATTTCATGCCTCTTCCCCTTACTGCATCCGGCTGCATGTTCTATACGGGAAAAGACCCCTTTACGGGCCGCGACGTTTACGTGCCGAGCAGCGCGCACGAACGCAAGATGCAAAGGGCACTCATCCAGTGGCGCAACCCGAAAAACAGGCCTCTCATCCGGGAGGCTCTGAAGATGCTCCACAGGGAAGAGCTCTGGCAAGAGTACCAGAGAGCATGGAACAGGTATGGCACGAATAAAACGAGGGTCACGGCGCACGGGTCACGGGGCAAGGAAGACCACATGGGGCGGAACAACCGATGAAACAGTATTCTGAGGAGATGCGCTCCCTTGAGATTATTGATATAGCTTTCCCGGATGGTTTTGGTGTGGCGAAGCAGGGTGAGCTTGTCTGGTTCGTTCCTGGTGCTCTGCCGGGAGACGTTGTGCAGGCAAAGATGGTGAGGCGGAGTAAACGTTTCGGCTTTGCCCAGTTACTCTCCATAGAACGGGAATCTCCATTCAGAATTGAGCCTGTCTGTGCCCACACGCAGCATTGCGGCGGCTGTGTGTTTCAGGACCTGCAGTATGAAAAACAGCTCGAGCTGAAGCAAAATTATCTTGTACAGACATTACGCAGAATAGGTAATGTAGCGCTTGATCGCATCGAAGTGCCTCCAATCCTGCCGTCTGTTGACCAGTATTATTACAGAAGCAAGGTAGAGCTTTTCTTCGGTGACAGCCCGGCGGGCGCTGTAGGCTTCAGAGAAAGAGTCTCCCCATTCGAGCCTTATGTGGGAAGGCTGGTTGAGATCAGGCAGTGCCCTATATTCAGCACAGTCCTGGAGCGACTCTTGCCGCTCATGGCGGAGTATGCCTCAAGGATTCACGCGAATGCTCGCGGAAGGAAAGAAAATGTCGCAATACCTAGAAAGCTCGTCATTCGGGAGGCAAAATGGAATAAGAGACTGATGGTTAGCCTCGTCTATCAAGGAAACAGCATTTTGGAGCTTCCATGGCTTCTTACCAGCCTGCAGAGAGAGGTCCCTGAAATCGCCAGCCTCTGGACCGTAGCGAACCGCAAGAGAGAGATTCTCTTTGGATCGCCTTTCCTGGAGGAAATGATCGCCGGGTTCAAGTTCAGGATGGATCCGGAAACGTTTTTTCAGCCTAACGCAGCCATGGCAGGAAGGCTCTACGAATCGATCGGAGGCCTGTGCAGGGCAACAGGCAGTCAAAAGGTACTAGGGCTCTACTGTGGAACGGGCCCCATCGAGATCTCCCTTTCTCCTTTTGTCCGGGAGGTTGTGGGTATTGATTCGAATCAAGAGAATATTGCGGCAGCTCTGGAGAACTGCAGGAGTAACCAAGTGCGTAACTGCCGATTTTACAGGCAAAAGGCTGAACAGGCCGACAGGCTGGGCATCGCAGACTCCTTCGACCTCGTGATAGTCGATCCGCCAAGAGCCGGCTTGACCGGCGAGGCCTTAAGGTTCATCACCGGTGCTGCTGCCCCTCGACTCATCTACGTCTCCTGCAATCCCTCCACACTCGCGCGGGATTTGAAACATCTGGCAGACAGGAACTTCATTCCCATCAAAATCCTGCCATTCGATTTTTTCCCCCATACGGCTCATCTGGAGACGCTGGTGCTGCTCGAGAAGCGCGAAAGACAGAAGGGATACTAGCAGGTCGGGGCCCAGGAACAAATCTTTCGACTGAGGAGATCGCAATCTCTCGTGACCACCGACTGAGGTGATGAGATTGCCAGGACTTGCTGCCTGACTATGGACCTGGGGACCGCCTGATCGCCGGTTATACAGCCGAGGTATTCCAAAGGAAAACCGAGAAACTTCCTACACGTTGCATCGATCTGAGAAAAAATCTTCACTCCCTCTTTTTCGTTTGCCGTTGAGTTCACGATTACGCTGAAACAATCTCTGGCAAAGATCTGATACAGTACTTTGATCATCGCATAGGCGTCGGTCAAGCTGGTCAGCTCGCGATTGAGCACGATGATGTTGCGGTAGGCCATGAGATTGAACTGAAGGACCATCTCTGAAATGCCTGCACCGGTATCGAGGAGCACGTAGTCGTACGAAGGAAAAAGAGGCCTGAGCGCATCTTTGACAAGCTGAATCTTTTCGTAGAGCGGCTGGGCCATTTCCTTCACGCCGGAACTGCCTGCAATCAGATCGAAGCCTGCGTCTGTCGCAGTGACAGCCTCACGTACGTTGCTGTTTCCGAAAATCACATCTTTAAGGGTGAGGGCAGGATTGAGGCCCAACATGATGTCCATGTTGGCAAGGCCCAGATCGCAATCCACGGCGAGAACTTTCTTTCCTTTTTTTGCCAGCAAAGCAGCCAGGTTGATGGTAACGAAGGTCTTGCCGACGCCCCCCTTACCGCTGGCCACGGATGCGATCACCGGAATGTGTTCGTCCATGATTAGCTCCTTTTTTTGAGGGCTGCTCTTCCTGAGTTCCCTGTTCCGTTATGCGGTTCGATTCCCCCGAAGAATTGCTCTGTCCGCCACTTCGAGGCGCGTGCCAGACTCCACTTCTCTTCCTGGGTAACCGAGTCAAGCTCTACGGTTTTTTCCGGTTTGCCCGCGTAGAAGACCTGGTTCTTTCCATTCTTCTTTGCCTTGTAGAGAGCCATGTCTGCCTGGTGCACAAACTCTTCGCTACCCCCTTTAGACGCTGCTGAATACTCAGCCACGCCGATGCTGGCGGAAACCGGAAGTAATTTCTTCAAGGGGATCGACGCTATTGCCTGCTGTAACCTTGTTGCGATACGGGCCGCATCATAAATGTCCGTCGCCGGCATTATAACAGCGAATTCATCTCCTCCGTAGCGACAGACAATATCGGTAGGGCGCAGCTGCTCGCGCAGGGTGCTTGCTGTCTTCAGAAGAAAGCGGTTCCCGTGTACGTGCCCCATCGTATCGTTCAAGAGCTTGAAGTTGTCCAGATCGATCATCATCATGGAGCTGGGTTGGCCTGTACGGCGTGTTCGCGCGATTTCTATCTCGAGCTGCATAGTGAAGAAGCGCGTGTTGTAAAGACCGGTGAGGGCATCTGTCAGGGTGAGGGATCGCAGGTGATTGTTTTCTTTCTTGAGCTTGGCGACCTGGTCAAGCAGGTCGTTATCAGGCTCCATGACCAGATGTGCTTTAGAGGCCAGAGCATCTCTGTCGGCTTCTGATAGTTCCTCGATAAACGTGATGACCACGTCTGACTTTTGTCCGTTTCTATGAGAGACCCAGACCGAGAATGCATCGCTATCCTGCAGGATCTGCGCGAGTGTTTTCGGCGGGTTCAGACCCTTGGCTGATCGCCTTTCTATGATAGGCTGACCCGAGGACGGGTCTTTAGCTACCGGTTTTACGGCTCAATCTCCTTTCATCATCGCAGATAGACAGTCCGACACTCTCCTGCCATAGATATTATCGTCAGAAGATTGTTTTAGGTAAGGGGTTCCGTCCCAAAAGTGCGGCGTTGGGGACAAATTGCGGGGGGTATTGACGGATCAAGCCCGTCGTGATAATAGATTGATCACCGCAGGGAAGAGGAGGTCGGCACCATGGATGATGCGTTAAAGAAAAGAACTCAGGCGACAGCCGCGAAACTTTTTGGCAAGGGTATTAAGATGGACCCTCCGTATCTGATGTGGAAAGAATTTGACCGGGACCTTGCGAACGACTTTTCAGGGTTCATCACCGGAAACCTTTATTCCAGGACCGTGCTGACACTGCCGGAGCGACAGATGGCCGCATGCGCCATGCTGGCCGCACTGAAGGCGACAGAGGAATTGAGACTCCATGTCAACGCAGCCCTCAATGTGGGGTGCGATCCCAGGAAGCTTACCGAGGTTTTTTTCCAACTTGCCACCTATGCCGGCATGCCAACGGTGAATGAAGCCTTGAAAGTTTTTCGAGAAGTGCTGAAGGAAAGAGGGGAATGGCCCATTGCATAAAGGCCAGGGTAGCGGGGCATGGATCGAGAGTGAAGTGCAGCTTGACAAAAATCTGCCGCTCCTGTAGAAACTTGAATCCTTAGTGGTTACCTTCTTCACCACTATTCTAGCGCTGACGGACGGAGGATACGAGGTATGTTGATCGTCGGGGAAAGAATCAATACAAGCCGCAAGGCTGTCAATGAGGCTGTAGGAAACCGTGATGTAGTCTATATCCAGGCAGACGTGAAAGCACAGGTGGAAGCGGGCGCCGATATCATCGATGTGAACGCCGGTTCCCGTTCAGCGTCAGAGCTTGACGACCTCCGGTGGCTTATCGATGTCATAGAAGAAGCAGTACCTGCGAGACTTTCCCTGGACAGTTCCAGCCCTGAGGTCCTTGCGGCTGTTGTGAATAAAGTGCGCGATGTGCCGATGCTTAATTCGACTACCGCAGAAAAGGCTCGTTTCGAAAAGATGGCACCTGTTATCAAAGAACGGGAGTGCGATGTGGTAGCCCTCTGCATAGGCGAACGCGGTATTCCCAAAACCGCAGATCAGGTTCTCGAGAATGCGACGAAGCTCGTGCACGACCTCGAAGCCATCGGCGTGAAGAGGGAAAGGATTCATCTTGATCCGCTGGTCCAGGCGGTCAGTGTTGACAGTAAAGCCGCTCTCATCTTTCTTGACGCGATTGAAAGAATTAACCGGGAACTTCCCGGAGTGAAGACCGTCTGCGGCCTTTCAAATGTTTCCTTCTCGCTCCCGAAAAGACCCCTGATTAATCGCACCTTTCTTACCCTCGCGATGAAAGCGGGGCTGCAAGGCGCGCTGATCGATCCGCTTGACAAGAAGCTCATGGCCACGTTGCGCGCAACCGTGGTGCTCATAGGCCAGGACCCCTTCTGCAGAAACTATCTGAAGGCTTTCAGGGCCGGCAAGCTCGAGGATTGAGAAGGCAGCACTAATAAACGCTTGACACTGCTCGCCGCTGCTTGTATATAGTAGTGTATGCGTCTATGTACCGGTCGGTACAGTTTTATTCCTGGTGCTCTGTTTAGCGTCGTTACCAACACAGTATCGGAGGTATCAGCATGAAATCCCCATCCAGGGCCACGCGCATTATCGACCTCAGTCAGGCCATTACGCAGACTCCTCCCGGCTCCATGCTCAAAGTGGATATCCAGTACCTGTCGCACGAAGACGGAACGAGGCTGCACGGGACGTTTTTCGGGCTTACTCCGGAGGATCTTCCGGATGGCAAATTTGCAGCGGTTGAGAATGTGACGCTTACGACACATAGCGGAACGCACCTCGATGCACCATGGCACTACGGGCCCAAGTCTGGAGGAAGGCCTGCAAAGACCATTGACAAGATTCCGCTGGAGTGGTGCTACGGCAATGGCGTGGTCCTCGATTTCCGACACAAGAAAGCCGGGGATGCCATAGAGGTGGATGATCTCGAAAAGGCGCTCAAGAAAATCCGGTACACCTTGAAGCCTTTTGACATCGTGCTGCTGATGACGGGTGCTTACAAACGTTATGGTAAACCCGATTACATGAATGCTCATCCTGGAGCAACGCGCGAGTCAACGCTCTGGCTTATCACTAAAGGCATTAAGGTGATGGGCATTGATGCGTGGGGATGGGACAGGCCCTTCAATGTCATGGTGGATGAAGTGAAACGGGGCATCAAGGGAAGGGTGTGGGCTGCACATTATGCAGGCAAAGAGAAAGAGTATTGTCATCTAGAGAACCTTGCCAACCTGGATAAGATAGGCAAGCCCCACGGATTCAAGGTGGCGGTCTTCCCGATCAAGATAGAGCGCGCCGGCGGTGCATGGGTGAGAGCTGTCGCCATTCTCTAATGGCATAATTCTAAAAAGGAGTGGAGATATGACAATCAGGAAAGTTCTCGTAATCTGCTCTGCGCTGTTTGTTTCAATGATGCTCGTCAGTAGTTCCAGCTTCGGTCAGGCAGCGAAGCCGTCCGCTCCGACAGGCAATCCCCTGAGAATCGGCGGGTCCTTACCACTCACCGGCATATACTCGGAGACGGCGAAGTGGATCAAAGAGGGATACGAGTTCTGGGTTGAGGATGTGAATAAAAGGGGAGGCCTCCTGGGTCGACCGGTTAGGCTGACCATCTACGACGATGAAAGCACTGCTGAGAAGGCGGTGACCTACTATGAGCGTGCTATTACCATCGATAAGGTGGACCTCGTTTTCGGGGGCTATCCCGCGACGTCTAATGTGGCGCTGATGCCCATGATGGAGAAATACAACAGGATCTTTGTCGGCATGGGAGGACAGTTGCCGTCATTCGAGCAGGGCTACACGTACAGTTTTGCGAGTCCGCCCCTTATCAGTGACTGGACGTACATCGCCTTTGCGGGAGTCTATGAGGATCTCATACCCAAAGCCGAGTGGCCCAGATCGGTTGCCATACTCAGCATGAATAACGTGATCGGCCTTTCCACCAAGCCAATGCTCGTAAAATGGCTCGAGAAAAACAACATCAAAATCGTTACAGAGGAGACGTATAATCTTCCGCTGAGTGACGCGACCCCGATGGTGAGCAAGGCGAAGGGCAGGGGGGCAGAGGTGCTGATATGCCTGAGCATGTTTGATGACGGCGTAATGATCGCCCGTGCCGCCAAGGCGATGAATTACAATCCCAAGATGATCTGGCAACTTCTTGCGTCGACTATACCCGCATGGATGAAGGAGATGGGGCCTGACGGGAACAGCGTCATTGCCGAGATGTGGTGGAATGCACGGCTGCCTTACGCTTACAATGACTTGATCAATGCAGGCGCCAAGGCAAAATTCAATATTCCGACGGCTCCTACGTACTTCGGGCTTGGCTTTTCATGGATGAAGACGCTGGAATTGGCTGTGGTTGGTGCAGGAACCCTGGACAGTACAAGGATACGCGACTACCTGAGGGCAAACAAGTTTGATCTCCCGTATGGCAACGCGATAACCTTCGATAAGCGGGGCCTTCCTCCGCCGTTCGCGTTTGCAGTCCAAACAACCAACGGAATCGTCGAGCCGATCTGGCCCAAGAACGTGTCGAAAGCAAAGCTGGTATATCCCAGGCCCGCCTGGAGCAAATAAGGCAGGCTCAAGGCACAAGGCTAAAGGAGCAAGGTAGACCGGAGCGGGTAAGGCTCTTCCGTGACCTTGACTTGAACCTCGTTCCCTGAGCCTTGGGCCTGATCTTTAGACCTTCCTGTCTTTTCCTGCCCAGTACTTCTCCCGTAATTCACGCTTGAGTATCTTACCGGATGGGTTCTTGGGCAGGGCATCGAGGAACTCAACGGACTTCGGAGCCTTGTAGCGCGCGAGGCGCGTTTTGCAGAACTCAGTTATGTCGTTTGTGGTGGCTTGCATGCCGGCCTTCAACACAACAGCAGCGTGCACCCGCTCGACCCAGTAGTCATCGGGTATGCCGAAGACTGCCGCTTCGTGCACACCAGGGTGCTGGTAAAGAACCTCCTCCACTTCGCGGGGATAGACATTCTCCCCGCCAGAGCAGATCATGTCTCTTTTCCTGTCGACGATGTAGATGTAGCCTTGCTCATCGTAGCGCCCCATGTCTCCCGTGTGAACCCAGCCGTCGGTAATCGTCTCCTTCGTTTCAACTGGCTTGTGCCACCATTCCTGAAGCACGGCTTTGCTGTAAACAATAATCTCTCCCACTTCTCCGGGCTCGAGGTCTTCCATGTTATCGTTGACGATCCGCACGTGCACGCCTATATGGGGAAAACCGGCTGAGGTGAGAATGTGCTGTTTTTCCGTATTTTCGATTCCCATCCGATGCTGCTTGACCGAGAGCATGGTGACATTGGGACCATCTTCTGTCCCGCCGTAGAACTCCAGAAATATGGGTCCCCATTTTTCCAGACCCCGCTTCAAAAGTTCGAGCGGCATGGGCGAGGCAGCGTAAAACATACGCTTGAGCGAACTGAGATCGTAGTTGTCCACGTCAGGCATTGCGAGAAATGCCGCAAGATGCGTTGCAACGATATGGATGTCTGTTGCTTTCTCGTCCTGAACTGCCTGCAACGCGGCAGCTGGATCGAAGGATATCTGCGGCATGATGACGTTGCTGCCGCCTACGAAGAAGTAACCCCAGAAGTTAGAGGTTCCTCCCACGTGGAAAAGGGGCATGATCTGGATATGCTTGTCGCCCTGTTCCAGGCTCAACGCGACTGCGAATCTGCGGGTGTTGTCCATAGAACGCTTCTGTGTGTAAAGCGCGGCACGAGGCACCCCGGTCGTACCGCTGGTATAAAAGAGAAAAACCGGATCGTCTTCCCGTAGGTCGACGTCAGGCTCGTCTTTAGGGAAAGTGGCCAGGAGCTCGCGATGGGATATCATGCCTGGCACCGGTTTCTCAAAGGAGATAAAATGCTTTACCTTTGGTATCCGTGGCTTCAATTTCTCCACAAGATCAACGAGCTGGGGCCCCACAAAGAGCGTATTTGTCTCCGAGTAGTTTATCAGATAGTCGAGCTCGTCCAGTTGCAGCCTCGGATTGAACGGAGATGAGATGTAGCCGAACTTCATTGCGGCCCCATACACGTCCGCATAATCGAGGCAGTTCCATGAGAGCATGCCCAGGACATCGCCCTTCTTCACGCCCATAGAGGAAAGTGCGTGGATCAGGCTGTTTACCCTCTCATTGACCTGCTTGAAAGTGATTGACTCAGAGCCGCACTTCATGGCCATTTCATCAGCGTAGAGGATGGCATTCCTGTAGATGATATCGGCGTAGGTGCCGGTGTCATACCGTGAGAGCTCCTTAAGAACCAGTCTCTTCGACATAGCCTCTCCTGTTTCGTGGGTTATCGGTTACGTGTTACGAGTTGCGACGCCCGGGGCGTTGTTACGGGTTAAGAAACGCTTGTTTTGCCCAATCCGAAACTCGTAACACGTAACTCGCGACGTCGTGGTATGTCACTTTCCTTTCCACTGGGGTTTGCGCTTCTCTGCGAATGCTG
>DATKNH010000098.1 GCA_035541455.1 Syntrophorhabdales bacterium | reverse complement strand
AGCGAAGGAACTCGTCTTGAAGCAGGATGCTGCGCAGCTCCTCTATATTGAAGAACAGATCAAGGAAGTGACGAAGCTGCTTATGAGCCTTTGTACGGAGAAGATGAAGAAGGACATCGAGATCCTGACCTCGCTACGAGGTATCGGAGCATCCACCGCACTACAGTTCCTTATTGAGATGGGAGGCGATATTCGCCTCTACAAAAATGACAAAAAGCTCATAGCCGCTGCCGGCCTCGATCCCTCAACGTATCAATCAGGTACATACGAGGGGAAAAGTAAGATCAGCAAGAGAGGCAACCGACATTTGAGAAGAGTTATCTGGATTATGGCGAAATGTGTCATCTTCTCGAACGATCTCTTCAGAACCTACTTCTACAAGAGAAGGCGAGAGGGATCACCGTACAAGATGGCCGTGCTGGCCACTGCGCATAAGTTGATCCGGGTAATGTTCTCAATGCTCGTTCATCAGACATACTTTAAGGAGGGCGGGAAGTGAAGATAGTTGACCGTAATCCTCACCGCACCCATTTACCTCGATGATCATTGTTACGCATCGCAATGGCGAAGTTAGGCCCTGTGGAAGAACTATCGTTTGCTCTGCTATCGCTGGCTGAAGAAAGAGATCGCCCGATTCTGTGGAATGCATATGTGGCACGCCTGCAATACAAAAAGCTATTTCCAGAGAAGACTGACGCAGAAGGCCAATAAGAAGATTCCAAACTGTCCTGTCGAGAGGGCTAGGCTACTGGATAATGTCTATTTCCTCACTCTTGCCGCATGCCCTTCTGGCACACTTCTTGCTTCTTTGGTCGCGTTTATGAAAATTACTCGCGGTAATAGCCCAGTTCATTTCCTTGAGGCTTACAATACGAGTATCCACCGGAGACTACTGCTTATCGGCCAAGTTCGGTGCGAGTAAAAAGGCCAGAGTAGCAAGGCGACGCCGAGTTTCCATGATGCTCTGGCACAGAAAAGGGAGCACACCATGTACACCAGAAAGATTGCTTACTTTGTGATAGGACTTGTTTTTGTTCTATGTGGCTCGGGACTGTCATTCGCTGACTACTACGGATCGGTGACTGATGCGATCGGCGACAACGATCCCCGTAACCGCGCGGGTAGGGCGTACGATTTTGCTTCGGGGACAGCGCGGGTCACGGGAGGGAACCTGATCTTCAGCACCACGTTTGCACCGGGAACCTTCAGTTCAGAGAACTGGCGAGCGGCGTACATATACGCGGGCATAGATCTTGACCGAAATCCGAGTACCGGACACCCCGGCATTAACGCCGACGACACCGACAGCACCATTTTCGGCATGGATTATTTCGTAGCGTGGGGGGGCTCTTCGGTCTTCCCAGGGTACGGCCTGTACCGGTACCGGGCGGCAGAAGGCGACTGGTTCGCAGTCGATAGGAACCTTTCTGCCACGTATTCTGTCTCGGCGGATGACCCCAGCGTCGGCATTGCCACAGTGACCATTCCATTGTCAGATTTCAGGGGAGCCAGCGTCGGTACTTTCAATTTTAAATTCCAGGTTAATAAGCTGACGAGCAGTAATGCAATCAGCACTACCCTCGACTACATGCCAAACCCCGGGTCCTTCGGAACCACAGCCCCCGTGCCAACCCTGTCTCCGGTCGCCAGTCAGACAATCCTGTGGCCACCGAACCAGCAGATGGTCCCCATTACGATTCAGGCCAATGCGAGCGATAAGAGCGGCATGCCGGTGGTGCTCTCTGCCAAGATTGTCTGCAACGAAACAGGCTCGGGTTTCTGGACCACGCCGGTGATCAATCAGGAAACGGGGGTTATCTCCTTGAGCCTTCAGGCTGCCAGGGACGGCAATGATAAAAATGGGAGGCAGTACACAATTACCGTCACAGCCACTAACCATTGGGGAAACGCAAGCACCTCGAACGTGACGATTCTCGTGCCCCATGACCAAGGCAAGAACTAGATCCGGGACAATTTCAGCAAGGGGCAGGGCCAGCAATCGCGAGCCGATCGCTTAACGTGTTGAAAATAGATTTACCCTTGTGCTGAAAATGCCGCAAAACTGTTGATCGGCGCCGTTTCGTCGGCCAGAAAACCTGTCACTTGGTTTGAAAAGATTTTTTCCGAAAGAAAAAGGCCGAGAACCTTTGTGGCTCAAGGCCTTTTCTCATTTCTTCAACACGTTAAGCGATCGGCTCGCCAGCAATCGCTCTGCCTCTTTTATACTATTTCATGTCGTAATGTTCACTTCAGCAGATAACCTCAATACAAGACTTGTAGGTGGAACACAGATTCACCCTTCCCGGTATACCGTGAACTGATCTAATTGATGGAAGAAAGGCAGTTATCCGGCTCAGTGTGCGTTTAACTATCACCCATCGGCTGTGGCAATGGTGTACCAATTCTGATCATCAGTAATTGGTACACCATCCCGGTACCGTAGCTACCGTGAAAAAGCATTAAGACCGGTGCCGGCATAAAATAGCCGTTTGGGCTATTGCCTCCTGAAGCTTTCTCGCCTACCCTATAGCTTCGCAGAAGTGCATTCTTATAAAACGTCACTGTAAGGAGGTCAATGAACGAGCTTCTGGTTCCAGTGAAAAGCGAGAGCGCCGATCCGTGCCTTGTCCTGAAGAACACTCTCAAAGAACTGATCAGGGAACGCAAAGTTCTGCACCTCCGACGGTCAAACGGCTGGATGACTATTGATGAAGATCAGAGGACGAGAAATGAAGTCGGCTACCGTGGCCCGGAGAGACGGGCTGCAGGGTTGCTCGATGCTGCCCTCTTTTCCCGTGCGATTGAGGAGCAACTGCACAAGGATGGTGCCGTGGAAGCAATCCTCGGGTACGGCCAGAGGGCCCGTGAGATAGTCGATAAAGTACGTAGTGTGGCAAAGACCAACCTGTCCGTGCTGATCCAGGGCAAAACGGGTACGGGCAAGGGGGTTACCGCACGCATCCTGCACGAGCTGAGCAAGAGAAAGGATAAGCCCTTCATCAGGGTGGATTGTGGCGCCATCCCTCCAACGCTCATTGAAAGTGAGCTGTTCGGTCATGAAAAGGGTTCCTTCACCGGGGCCTTCCGCAGCAAGCCCGGTCGCTTTCAATTGGCAAACGGGGGCACCATTTTTCTCGACGAGATCGGCAATTTAAGCCTGGAGATGCAGACGAGGCTCCTTGGTTTCCTTGAAGAACGCCTGGTGAACTCTGTGGGCGGGGTAGGCGCCATACGGCTGAACGTGCGGGTCCTCAGTGCTACCAACGCCGACCTGATGGAGCAGG
The DNA here is from genome assembly GCA_035541455.1 of Syntrophorhabdales bacterium. Taxonomy (NCBI): domain Bacteria; kingdom Pseudomonadati; phylum Thermodesulfobacteriota; class Syntrophorhabdia; order Syntrophorhabdales; species Syntrophorhabdales bacterium. The sequence goes on along the minus strand of DATKNH010000098.1, from coordinate 1,511 downwards.
TTCGGCGGCTTCAGTTCAGGGAGGACCTCTTCTACCGCTTGAATGAGTTTGAGATCAAGATGCCTCCCCTCAAAGAACGCGGCGATGATCTCTGCTACCTCGCGGCAAAGTTCCTCCTCATGGCGAACACTGAACTGGGAAAGCACGTGTTCGGATTTTCGCAGGCGGCAATGGATTTCCTTTCGGGGTGCGCATGGAACGGCAACGTCCGTGAACTGAAGAACATGATCAGGAAGGCCACCTTGTTCGCAGACGACGTGATAGAACCAGAGCACCTGCTCGTTGACACTCAGCAGCATCAGCTCACGTCGCTCGACGCGTTGCTGGAGCATGCACTCAGGGAAGGGCTGCCACTGGCTGCCCTCCACGAGAAGCTCGGAATGATGGTGGATAAGAGGATCATCTGGCGGGTATATCAACAGTCGTACGGGAATAAAGCGACGACCTGCAAAGCCCTCGGTATTGATTATTCAACCCTGTACCGGAAGGTCAAGGAGTACGGGCTGGAATTTCTTCAAACTGGCCGGTCTTGCCTAATGGTTCCCGGGAGTTCCCGGTTTGATCAGTCAAGTATTGGGAGTCAAGACGTCAGTGGCAGGACTCTTGTAAGAAAGAAGGGATGAAGGTGGCCGAGCCATAGAATCGGCGCATGGGGGGGCGGATTCCCTCTATTCTTTTACAGGAGAGGTGCGTATGCGGAAGAAGAAAGCGGTACTACTGTCTTTGCTCTTCATGTTCATGGGAGGCTTAACCATGTTTGCACGGAGCCTCGAAGCGGCTATGGAATGGTCGGTGCTCAAGACCATAGACCTGAAGTCTGCGCCGTTGGATGTGGCTCCGTCCCTCGATGGGCAATGGATATTTATCCTTACTCCCGGTGAGCTCCATACCTATTCGGTCCAGGAGGGAAAGGTTACGGACCAAATCGCCGTGGACAAAAACTTTGATCGTATCGCCGCCGTACCAAGGACGAATGTGATTAGCATTTCCAGCAGCGCGAAGAAAACCGTCCAGATCGTCATGCTCCAGCCGGTCTACAAGATCGATGTGATGAATGCGCCCTTCAAAGGCCCAAAGGATGCAGCCGTCACCCTTGTCGTTTTCGACGACTACCAGTGACCGTACTGCAAGGGGGTTGAACCCCTCCTCCAGCAGGTGCTGGAGAAATACCCCAAAGAGGTCAAACTCGTGATCAAGCAGTTCCCCCTGTCGGAGATGCACCAATACGCGCGGAAGGCTGCGATCGCCGCCCTTGCAGCCTCAAAACAGGGGAAGTTCTGGGAGATGCACAGTAGGCTCTTTGCAAATCAGGAACAGCTGAGCGATGCTAAGATGGTAGAGATCGCCAAGGAGATCGGCCTGGACATGGAGAAGTTCGCCGAGAGCCAGAAGGACGCGGCCATCGCGTCCCAAATCGATGCGGACACAGCGCAGGCCACGCAGGTTAAGGTTCCGGGCACGCCTGCTATCTACGTTAACGGGAAGCTGCTCAATCAGCGTAGCCTCGCCGG
>DATKNH010000097.1 GCA_035541455.1 Syntrophorhabdales bacterium | reverse complement strand
CAGCCTGCCTCGCGGGCCCGCGCTGCCCTCTCTGCAGGGTGAGGTGCTTCCTGAAGCTTTTCTGCATCAACTCCTCCGCTTCCCTGTCTGGAAGAGATGCGTCTACCTGCGTGTAGGTCCACCCACCGCAGGAACACTGGGCCTCAAGTCCATCGACAACCTCAATCACGTGCTCCATCCCTATCCTCCTGGAAGTAGTTCTTCTCTGTTTTCGGATATCACTTCCAGTATCTTAAGAACCTGTGCGAAGCCTTCCGGATTGTTGTGATGCAATGTTGACGTTTGCTCATAGCTACCGGCTAAAACCGCTCATTTCCTGGCGACCACCTGTGCGTGTTCAACGGCGATCTCACCCGTGGAGATGGTTACCCTGTAAACTGTTCTTCCGGACACGAAGCCTCCGTTGTACCCTGACCAATGCAACGCCATTGCAGTGAGGAAGGTGAAGAAGGCGAGCCAGATTGAGAATCTCAAGAGTGTCACTTTCTGCACGCCTCGTTTTGTCCCAAACGCCGGTTTGATGCACACTCGTGCCCTGGTAGTGTCTGCCATACTCTCTATGCCTATCTAATTCCTCGGATGTTTGTTGGAATACTTAAATAGTTGGCAGAGCCAGACTGGATACACTGGCCAGGTTGGTACCTGCCCGGGGATTGCCGGGCGTAACAGAGTAGACGAGCTCAAATATCAGAAACCGGAAAACAGGAAGCACCGGGTGTGGAATGACCACCCACGCTGTAAACAGGACGCCGTTGAAGATACTGGCCACAAGCCTGCAAGAAGAACATCGGGCTAGTCGTACGAACTGCAATTCTCCATCACGTGCATGACGGAACGAGCCTTTATGCAGGACAAACGGGGCGTTCCCCTCGACGGGGTCCTCCTCACTACCAGTGAAGCATTACCGCTGTCAGCATCATAACCTTCCGGCGCGCATGATGCCGATCAAAAGCCATATACCAAGCACGCTGGCCAGAAGAAAACCGGCGAGGCCCACCACAGGATGGCCAACGAGCTTGGGGCCCGCGCCCGTCTGGAAGATGAGCGACGATCCGATAATGAGAACCGGAGAGCCTGATCATTTTCCCATGAGCGGTGTGCAAACAAAACTGGAGGCAATGTTCGGATCGCCTGAACCTGAGTACTTGGGATACAGCCCGTAGCCGCACATGGGCCGTGATGCGGTGACGTTGAAGGTCTTCGGATCCATGGTCACTCCATCAATATTTTTCGGCGGGGCTATCCCCTTCTCCACCCAGTTCTCAAGAAGAGTGACGAGATCAGCCTGAGAAGGTGCATTCTGGCCGAAGTGATTGGCGCCCACGGCCACGTACAGTCTGACAGAGTTCTCAACCGTAGGCTCGCCGAATCTATCCAGCAGGGACTTGTAGTAGTTGACGCCCAAGAATACGCTGCGGTGGTAATCTGCGGTGTTGTCCTTCATGATCAGCTTCCCGCCTCTGTGGAGAAACTTCGAGATGTCGGGATCGATCGAATCGATGATTGATGAGAGATACTCGATCCTGGACTTGTAGGGAACCGGATCGAAATTATAGGTCTGGAAGTCCGGATCCTGGGCGACGAAAAAGCGCATGTTCGTGTGGCCAAAGTATGCCACACCGCCGATACCCTCACTGGGCATGATCCCCGGCGGCTGCGGCACGGGCGGAATCGTTGTGCCCAGGATAGGTCCGGCCCATCCGTTGAGCTTGTCCTCTCCTCCCATCGCACCATAGCTCACATATCCCGTACTGCCGCTCGGCAGTTTGAAGGGCAAGACGAACCGATCACGGATTACATGCACCGCCGCGATCTGCGTGTCAGAGAGGCACGTGTTCCCTGTGTCCAGCCCTCCGTCGCACCGAAGGACCGACACGTCGTGCTGGCAGGCAGCACGCCACCCGAGATCCGGATCCAAGAATCCATACTTGCTTATGATGCCGTCTGCCAGGCCGTCCTGCGCATCGCAACGTGCATTCGTGGAGTCAGCGATGAGCTTGATCTTGTTCGCATTCATCCATCCGCCGCCACCGATCGGGGCAGGAGCAAAGGCGGTCAGCATCGCGTTATCGTGGATATGGGTCCCCTCCTCATTGATGATGGGAGCGAGGGCAATCACGCCGTCATAGTCATCCGGGTAGCGCTGCGTAACCGTGTGCGCCTCGCGGCCACCCTCGGAATTGCCATCAAAGTAACTGTGCTTGGGCACCTTCCCATAGTAGGTTTTGATGATGTGGAATGCGGCATCCTTGGTCTTTTTCAGCTGCTCGTAACAGAAGTTGAGGAGCGACTCCTTGTTCAATCCGAAGGCAGCGTTGCCACCCCCTTGATGCCCCGAATCACTTCCAAAGGTCGCATAACCCCGGTCTAAGGGAGTCGGGGAGTTGGGCGGTTGCGGGTAGGGTTGGGCCAAGCCGGTGATCAAAATTCCGTTGAGACCTCCGCCACCGTAGTGCATCGATTTCTCATTCCATTTCGTCGGCAGGTTGACCTCGAAGTTGATCGGCGGGGACTTCGGGTCGAGAGGTGCGATGGACCCCAGTACCTTGCAATATTCAGGTACGGCCGGCACAACGTTGCCATTGGCGTCAACGGTTTGTGACGTCGCGGGGACGAGTGTCGCAGAGCTGCTTATTGCACCATTCGTGGGTAAGGCGATCTTGTCCTTTGCTATGATCATGCCCGACAGCGCTGCACAGTCCGACTTAAACTGATGGTCTCCGGGCACCACCGCATACTGGCATGAAGTGAGAATCACAACCCCGAATACTGCCGCTGTGAAAACCAGGAACCTTTTATTGTAGAGCATGATTACACCCCCTTTTATTAGCTCTCGTGATGATCGTGTTTTTTGCTAATGCTCTCTTAATCCTCGGTTACGCCTAACTATTTGTCAGATACCATCGAAGATTAAGGGATGCAACAGCATGGTCATTCCTTTGCCCAAACGCAGAAAAAAAGTCTTCAGTCGATCCCGTATTCCGCCCACCGCTCCCTGACCCTGCTCATCACATGCTCTGACAGTTTTACCTCTGTCGGCTTGTTGTTCCATTCAAAGGGGATAGTCGCGTTCAGAATGATCCGCGAGGTAAGGAGCTTGTCGCCTGTGGGATCGAGGGCAGGATCGAGCGGCGTCGACCTCCCTCTGTTGAGGATCTGGGCGCCCCGGGCCGGATTGAACCGGGTGCCGAGCGCCCACCAGACACGGGGCAGGTCATCGGGGGCTATGTCGTGATCGACGACGATGATGCCCTTGCAGCAGTAGGACGCTGTATTCGTGGCCGCGACTGCGGCGCCTACCTGCTCCGCGTGGCCGGGATAGAGCTGCTCCACCGACACGATCGACCAGAAGCGCCCCGCGGCCTCCGGCGGCATGTAGACGGCCTTGATGCCCGGGATCTCCATCCTGGCAAGCTCGGCCCACATCGTCGCGCCTTGAATAAAGGAGAGCAGCACATGATTGTCGGTGACCGGTTTCCCCGCGCATGTCTCCCAGAGGATGGGATCATTCCTGTGGTAGATCTGCTGCACGTGGAGGGCGGGCTTGGGGATCGGCGCGATCAGCTCATCCGTATAGTAGCCGGTGAATTCCCCGAAGGGGCCTTCCGGCCTGAGGTCCTCGGGATCGATCTCTCCTTCCAGAACAATCTCCGCACTTGCAGGAATAGGCAGCCCGCTCAGTTTGCCCCTCACGAGGTCAACGGGTTGACGGCGTATGGCCCCGGCCACCTCGTATTCGCTCGCCTTGGCCACCATGGCGCTTCCCGCGAGAAGGAGCAAGGGGTCAGCCCCGATAACGGCGCACGCTGGCATCTTCCTGCCAGCCTTGCGGTACTTCTGGAGGATCCTGTCGCCCCGCTTTCCCTTGAGGATCTGTACACCCACCGTGGTCTTGTCCAGGACCTGCATCCGGTACGTCCCTAGGTTCATCTCGCCGGTCTCCGGATCCTCGACGACCAGAAAGACAGTCGTGCCGAAGTAGCGGCCCCCATCGAGTTCGTAAAAGCGTGGCGAGGGGAACATGAACATATCCACAGCGTCACCGCTCAAAACGTTTTCGAAGATCGGCCCATGTTCCTGCTCGTTCGGCTTGACCGGTTGCTGCGTGGCAAGCTCCATCCACTCCTTCGTGAGCTCGACCATGGACAACCGCGTACCCTTCCCGAGCAGCAGGCCGAGTCTCTGCGTGGTTGCGAAGGCACCCGTGAACACCGGGATGGTGTATCCCTTCACCTTTTCAAAGAGCAGCGCCGGACCGCCCCGGCCTTCCACAACCTTTGACACATGCGAAAGTTCCAGGTCCCAGCCGACTTCTGTCCTGACCCTCTTGAGCTGCCCCTCTTTCTCGCATATCCCGATGAAGTCTCTCAGGTCCATCAAGCCTCCTTGAGCGCGCGGTTGCTGTTTTCTTATGTGGGCACAGGTCACTCAACCTGTTGCATTTTTGCGAGGACCTCCTCCATACTGCCCTTAAACGGGCCAGCGGCCTCCAGCTTGATCGATGTCAACGCTACCGCGAATCGGAGTGAGTCTTCAATAGAGTGATCGAGCCTGCGCGCGAGGTACGACCCCATAACGGTATCGCCGCGACCCATCCTGCCCGGAATGCTGCTGTTTGTGAACTTGAAGAACGTCGTTGCGCCCTTTTTGCGGACCAGTACTCCTTCTGCACACGTGATTACGCTCTCTGAACTACCCCAGCTTTCCAGTATATCAGCCTGGTCCTTTAGAACATTGGTCCCCGTCAGTGTTTGTGCTTCCATAGCATCGAGCTTTACGAAGTCAGCCAGGGTCAGTATTTCCCTTTTTTCGGGGACATCTTCAAGATGGACTTCTCCCGTTTTCATATCGGGCTGGAGCACAAAGCCCTGGATATCGACGGATAAACGGAACCCTTGTGTCTTCAGTGATCGCAGCACGTCGAGCTGAACGCTCCGGTGTCCGAAGCAGCAAAGGTGCACGAGACACGGTTCCAACGGAGGTATGTCGTCTATGCCAAGGTCGTCTCCAGCTCTTACCACGAAGGCCTGCCTTTCATCGAGATTCGTGCTTGGGAATGTAACGCGTATTTCTCCGACTTCTCCGGGCCTCACCATGACATCGATGCCCTTAGCCCTTAGCGGTTTCAGCAGGCGTTCTTTACCTTCGGAGATTTTCGTCACCGCAGCAATTCTTTTGCCGAGGCAGGACGCGGCTATTGCAGAAAAGAGCACAGGGCTATGCTCTTCCATGAAAGGAGGTCCCAGAAAAGGGATGATTGTCGTTGTACCCATCTGACCGATAAAAACAATATCGTAGCTATCCATGATGGCATCCCCTTTTTTCGATTGGCTGCCTTCCTACACATTATTAGACTTTGCTGCGAACTACAAGAGATATTGTGATCTTCTGACTTCGAGAACGAGTGCGCAAAAACCACAGCACACCGAAACAGAAGGGGCAGAGCCATTACTGACCCTGCCCTTGAGCAGATTCATTCGGATGATTACTTGTCTTACTGCGGGAACGTCTCTACTTGACCGCCTTCTTGAGAGCGGCGCCTGCCTTGAATACGGGGACCTTTCTCGCAGCAATCTTTATCTCCTTGCCGGTCTGAGGGTTCCTTCCCTTCCGTGCCTTCCTCTGGCTGATGGCGAATGTGCCGAAGCCGATCAGGGCGACCCTGTCCCCTTTCTTCAGGGCCTTCTTTACCCCGTCGACGAAGGAA